>PEUI01000413.1:0-826 GCA_002785585.1 Lysobacterales bacterium CG02_land_8_20_14_3_00_62_12 | reverse complement strand
GCCACGAATTGGCGAGTCACGGCTGGCGCTGGCTCCACTATCAGGCCATGCCAGCGGAACTGGAACGCGAACACCTGCGACGGGCGGTGGCCATTCACACCGCGCTCACCGGCGCGGCGCCCCTGGGTTGGTACACCGGCCGCGACAGCCCAAACACGCGCCGACTGGTGGTTGAACAGGGCGGTTTCGAATACGACGCCGACTACTATGGCGACGAACTGCCGTTCTGGATGACGGTCACCTTGTCCGATGGCAGCAGCAGGCCGCATTTGGTGGTTCCCTACACGCTGGATGCCAACGACATGCGCTTTGCATCGCCGCAGGGCTTCAACACCGCCGGGCATTTTTTCGACTATCTACGCGACAGCTTTGACGTGCTCTACGCCGAAGGTGCCGAGACCCCGCGCCTGCTATCGATCGGCATGCATGGCCGCTTGCTCGGCCGTCCTGGCCGCTTCATCGGCCTGCAACGATTTCTGGATTACCTCGCCAAACACGAGCGCGTGTGGATCTGCCGCCGGATCGATATTGCACGCCACTGGCGGCAACATCATCCCTACCCGACCGACCGCACGGCGACGCCATGAGTCACCCCCCAATCACCCTGCAGCAACTCAACGCGATGACCCAGGCGGCGTTTACCAACGCCCTCGGCGGCCTGTTCGAGCACTCCCCATGGATCGCCGAGCAGACCTGGTTGCGGCGACCTTTTGTCAGCATTACCGGCCTGCTCGAAGCCCTCAACGCCACCCTCGACCAAGCACCGGCGGAAGCGCGCTTGAAGCTGATTCTGGCCCATCCAGAATTGACCGGCCGCGCGGCCCAG
>PEUI01000396.1:4465-6526 GCA_002785585.1 Lysobacterales bacterium CG02_land_8_20_14_3_00_62_12 | reverse complement strand
TTGCCAGCGCTGCATCCATGTCGCCCCACACCCATCAACGAAAGGCCACCATGGTAGCGTCTGCGTTGCGGACGTTGCGCGCAGCGCGTGCCCACCACCACGAACCAATCGCCAGCAGGCGCTGGTTGCAGCGGCGCGGCGTGGCTCAATTTGCGCCGATCCGCACGCGCCAAAGCGTTTGCCCTGAATCGTGGTATTTGCGCTCGAACGGCGTTAATGGCGCGTCGATCATGACCGCTGCCACGGCATCGACCGGTGCCCCCAGCCAACTTGCCGCCAGCGCAAACTCATCGACATAGAGGCGCCAGTTGCTGCGCAACTCGAATTGCGCAGCGGTCTGCAGCAGCAACGGAAACACCGGATGCCCATGCCAGCGGCGGCCGATCTGCGCGGCCTTCGGCCAAGGATTGGGATACAGTAAATAGTTTTTCTCAGCACGCCAACCCGCCGCAACCCACAAGCGCCAGAAGCTGCTCAGTTCAGCGCGCAACAAAATGGCATTGCCATGCACCCCAAGGCCGTCCGCAGCCAGTCGCCGCAGGCGCAGCGCGCTTTGGTCGACACCGATCAGCCAATGGCCAGGATGCAGATTCGCCAGCGTCAAAGTGCTGGCCCCGGTGCCACAACCCGAGTCCAACAGGAGCGGCCGATCCAGCGTCCGCAGGATCGGCAGCAAGCGCTGGAACTGGGTGACCGTCGCCCGATGCAAGGGCTGCTGCCAGTCGTGCCGCAGGTGCTTCAACACCCGCGCCGACAATTGCGGATGGATCATCTGCTGCGCAGAGGTGATGAGCTTCGAGTGGGCGCGCATGCGCCTAGCCTAGCGTTACCGCGCCAACCCGGCAGCAAATCGATGATTCCGAAGTCGGGCGCAGCAGGTCGGCCCAAGTCGTGTACGTTGGCGCAAGCGCCGCCGGAAGCGCCACCCAGGAAGATTGCTACACTCGCCATTTGCTCAGCAATCGGGTGATCGGCATGGGCCGCCTACTAGCGTACGTCCTGATGATGTTCGGTGTGGCAGCAGGCGCATCGGCCGCCCAGGTTTCGGTGGCGGTGGCGACCAATTTCACCGCGCCGATGCGGGAAATTGCCGCTGCCTTTGCGCAAGCCAGTGGCCACCAGGCGATTTTGGTTTTCGGCGCAACCGGCGCGCTCTATGCTCAGATCAACAACGGTGCGCCGTTTCAACTGTTGTTGGCAGCGGATCGCGCGACCCCGGCGCGACTGGAACGGGAAGGCCGCGGCCTGAAGGGCAGCCGCTTTACTTACGCCATCGGCCAACTGGTGCTGTGGAGCGCACAGCCCGGGCTGGTCGATGCACACGGCGAAATCCTCCGCACTGGCCGGTTTGAACGGCTGGCGCTGGCCAACCCAAAGCTGGCGCCTTACGGTGCTGCCGCCATCGAAACGCTCACCCGCATGGGCCAGCTTGAGCGCTTGAAATCCCGGTTGGTGCAAGCGGAGAACATCACGCAGGCCTATCAGTTTGTCGCCACCGGCAACGCCGACTTGGGTTGGGTAGCGCTGTCCCAGGTGATGGCCGACGGCCAGATCAAGGCCGGATCGGCGTGGGTCGTGCCGGGAAATCTGCACGCCCCGATCCGCCAGGATGGCGTGGTATTGATCGGTGGCAAAGACCAACCCGCGGTCGCGGCGCTGGTCGAGTTTATTGGTGGTGACCGCGCCCGCCGCATCATCCGCGGCTACGGCTACGAGCGCTGATGACGATGCCCTTCAGCGACGAAGCCCTGCAAGCGATCGGCCTGACCCTCAAGCTGGCCAGTCTGACCACGGCGCTGCTGCTGATTCTGGCCACGCCGCTGGCCTGGTGGTTGACCCGCACGCACTCGCGCTGGCGCGCGCCGATCCACGCGCTGGTGGCGCTGCCCTTGGTCTTGCCGCCGACGGTGATCGGCTTCTATTTGCTGATCGCGCTGGGTCCACACGGCCCGCTGGGACGGCTGACGCAGGCATTGGGATGGGGCAGCCTGGCGTTTACTTTCAGCGGATTGCTGATCGGATCGATCATTTATTCGCTGCCGTTTGCGCTGCAGCCCATCC
>PEUI01000396.1:0-4291 GCA_002785585.1 Lysobacterales bacterium CG02_land_8_20_14_3_00_62_12 | reverse complement strand
TGATCGGCGGCAATATTCCCGGCAAGACCGCCGTCGTCTCGACCCAGATTTATGGCCACGTCGAGGCGATGGAGTACGCCAAAGCCCACTGGCTGGCTGGCACCATGGTGCTGTTCTCGTTCTTGATATTGCTGCTGCTGGGATTGTTCGATCACCGCAAGCAACCGCTGCGCCAATGAATCCGACCGACCATCTGGTGCGTCTGCGGCTACCGCGCGCCGGTTTTGATTTGGCGGTGGATCTGCGCCTGCCGGCGCGTGGCATCAGCGTCTTGTTCGGCGCCTCGGGTTGCGGCAAAACCAGCGTACTGCGTGGTGTCGCCGGCCTCGAACCGGCGGCCAAAGGGCTGATTCGTATCGATGGCGAGACCTGGCAGGATGACGCCACCCGGGTCTTTTTACCGACCTGGCGCCGCTCATTGGGTTATGTCTTCCAGGAGGCCAGCCTGTTTGAACACCTCGACGTGCGCGGCAATCTGGAATACGGGCTGCGCCGGACCCAGCCCACGGCCGGCGCCGATGCCTTGGCGCACGCCATCGACTTGCTCGGCATCGAGCATTTGCTGCCACGTCGGGTAGATCGGCTATCCGGTGGCGAACGCCAGCGCATTGCCATGGCGCGGGCGCTGGCCACGCGGCCGCGTTTGTTGTTGCTGGATGAACCGCTGGCGGCACTGGATTCGGCGCACCGTCAGGAAATCTTGCCGTGGCTACTGCGCTTGCGTGACGAATCCAGCACGCCGATGCTCTATGTCACCCATTCCACCGACGAAGTCGCCCGCCTGGCCGACCATTTGGTGGTGTTGGATCGCGGCCGCGTCCAGGCATCGGGGCCGGTGGCCCAAGTGCTGGCGTCGATCGCCAGCCCGGTGGTCATCGGTGCCGACGCCGGTGCCCTGATCGTCGGCCAGATCGCCGAACGCGATACTGCCTGGCACCTGGCCCGTGTTGACTTTGCCGGTGGCAGCTTGTGGCTGCGCGATGTCGGCATGGCCATCGGGCGCAACGTCCGCGTCCACGTGCTGGCGCGCGATGTCAGTATCGCCACCGCCGAGCCGCAGCACTCCAGTATCCAAAACCAACTGCTGGGCCGTATTGAATCGGTGGCCACCGATACCCATCCCGCGCTCGCCCTGCTGCGGGTTCAATGCGGCGACTCGATCCTGCTGGCGCGCATTACCCAGCGTGCGGTCGCCGCCCTGGACTTGCATCCCGGCAAATCGGTGTGGGTGCAGGTCAAGTCGGTTGCGCTGGTCGAGTAACCGGCACGGCACACCGCCAAAACGCGCCCTGTCGTCGCCGTCGTCGCCGTCCAGCGTCGGTGCAGTTTGCCGGTTTTGCAGCACTGCGACAGCCGACCTGCGGCCCGCACGGCGACTTCCAAGCGCACATTATTGGCTCACGCCGCCGTCGATTCCGCCAGCAATCGGCCGATCCAGACACCGAGCGACAGATCGTCAACCCGGCCAAACTCCTGGCATCGCCGGCGTCCGTTTCGGTCGATCAGCATCAGCGTCGGCGTGCCCTGCATGGCATAGCGGCGCATGGTTTGCGGAATCGGATCGCCCGCAGACGGCCGATCCACCGCCACTGGGTGGGTCACTCGATACTCGTGCAAGAAGGCTTCGAGCGCCACCGGCGCCATCGCCGCGTGGTGCTCGAACACCGTATGCAAACCGATCACGGCGACACCCGCATCGGCGTACTGTCGAAACACGCGCTCGGCTTGCGGTAGCGCGTGACTGACACAGGCTGGGCAAAGCATCTGAAACGCGTGCAGCAAAACCACCTGTCCGCGCAATTGCACCAGACTGATCGGCGCCTGGGTGTTGAACCAGGCGCTGACTTGCCAATCGGCAGCGATGGTGGCTGCGCTGGTCAGCATGGGCGGTTAATCACGCGGGCGACTGAACACGAAATCGTGTTCCTTTTGCGGCGCATGGCAAGCAAAGCAGGCGCTGGCAGCGTCGGCGCCAACGACGCGTTTGCTGCGATCACCGGCAGCAAATCCTTCGAATCCCCAGCCGCCGGTGGCGGCGAACTTTTTGGCGTCCTTCTGCATTACGCCGACGACCTTGCGCGCGCCTTCGGTAATGGCGTTATCGGCGGCTTGTGCTTCCAGCAAATCGAACACGATCACCGCACCATCGGCGAATTGGCCCGATGGATAGCCGGCCACCGCCTTGGCATTGGCATACAGATGGTGGATGCCACCAAAAGCACCGTGCAGCGGATGGCCTTGGTTGATCACCATGCTCTTGACGTGGTGCCAGTGGCGATAACCCTCCGGATAGGCAACCTCCGGATCGGCAACCTTGGTATCGGCGGCCCACACCAGCGTGGCTACGGTCAAAGCGAATACGGCGAAAGTGCAGCGTTTCATGGCAAAACTCCTCGATGCGGATGATGGATGATCGTCTGGATTGCGGCATTATGCATCGACTCGATGCATAGCAAAGTGTAGAGTCGCTACATTATCCTTGTCAACACTTGCCGCGCGCACACCTTTCGACCATGAACCAAACCGCGATCCTGCTGGAACGACTCAGTGCCCTGCTCCAACAGTCGGTGCGCGACGACGCCGCCGGTCACGGGCTGTTGCCGATCCACCTTCAGGTGCTGCACTACCTGGCGCGGGCGAACCGCTACAGCGATCTGCCGATTGCCATCGCCGAGTACTTTGGCATTACCCGCGGCACCGTCTCGCAAACCCTGCAAGTGTTGGAGCGCAAAGGGTTGCTGACCAAAAAGCCGGATCCGCAGCACGGCAAGCGCGTGCATTTGCAGCTGACCGCCGCCGCGCGGCGGGTGTTGCAGCAGACTTGGGCCGAGCGCGTGGTACCCCTGCCAGAAGAACTACCACCGCCCATGCTTGCGCTCGAAAACACCCTGCGCACGCTGCTGCTGACCATGCAACGCATCAATGGTCGGCGCGCCTTTGGCATCTGTCATGAGTGCATCCATTTTCTGACCGAAGCCAGCGGCCACCGCTGCGGGCTCACCGGCGAAGTGCTGGCCGACGAACAAACCTTGCGCATTTGCCGTGAGTGGACCGCGCCAGCGACGCGCGCCGCCATTGGCAAGCGCGTCAAGCCTGCCACCGCCGCCAGCCAACCGGCGCCGCGTCGGCCACGACGGGCCTGAAATCCAGCTGGCCAATGTCCGATTTTTTCTGGGCAAAACGGTGATCGCGCCAGCGCTCGCCAGATGGCTTTTTAGTCAAGCGTCCTCGTCCCAGGTCGGGCTGGTTGGCTTGGCCGATGTTCCGGCCGCGGCGAGTGCGCGATACGGCGCCAGCGCGGCCAGCATCGCCAGCGCATCGCGGGTCGCGCCGACATCGTGCACGCGAACCATGGCGGCGCCGCGCTCGACCGCGAGCAGCGCCGCCGCCACCGACCCGTGCAGGCGCTGATCGAGTTCGCGGCCGGTGACTTCGCCGATCAGGCGTTTGCGCGACAAGCCAACCAAAATCGGACAGCCCAGGTCGGTGAATCGCCGCAGACCCGCGAGCAGCGCAAGATTCTGTTGCCGGGTCTTGCCGAAACCAAAACCCGGGTCGACCAGCAATTGCTTTTTGTCGATGCCCGCGAGCTGGCAAGCGAACAAGCGCTCGGCGAGAAAGCCCTTCACGTCTGCCAACACGTCTTCGTAATGCGGCGCGTCCTGCATCGAGGCGGGCGCGCCCTGCATGTGCATCAGGCAGACCGGCACGCCGAGTTCGGCGGCAGCGGCCAGCGCGCCGTCGCCACGCAGCGCGCGCACATCGTTGATCAGGCCGGCACCGGCGGCGACCGCAGCGCGCATTACTTCCGGCTTGCTGGTGTCGATGGAGATCGGCACCGTCAGTTGACCGCGCAGTCGCTCGATCAGCGGCAGCACCCGATCCAGTTCGACCTGCACGCTCACCGCCGCGGCGCCGGGACGGGTGGACTCGCCGCCGATATCGAGCAGATCGGCGCCCTCGGCGACCAGCCGCAGCGCGTGCTCGACGGCATCGTCCAATACGGCGTGCGCGCCACCGTCGGAAAACGAGTCCGGGCTACGATTGAGCACCGCCATGATGCGCGGCCGATCGAACACGATCAGCCGCCCACCGCAATCGATTGCCGGATCGGTCGGGCCACCAAATAACGCTGCAAGATTCATCTACCTCCCCGGTCCCAAACTACTCGGCCACCCGCAGGTGGCCGAAATCTTCGCCACAAATCAGCGTCACCCTTAAGGCGTCGCGCAGAAATAACTTGCCCATCTTGCTGGTCCTTATCGCCCGCCTGCGTCGTTGCACAAAGCGT
>PEUI01000341.1 GCA_002785585.1 Lysobacterales bacterium CG02_land_8_20_14_3_00_62_12 | reverse complement strand
CGAGCTGTCGATCCAGCTGGGTGAGAGCGGCCCGCGCGCCTTCGCTTTTCGCTATCTGCACGACCCGGACCGCGCCATGGTCGGCATGGTCCTGCTGCCCGACGCCAATGGGCTGCGGATCGGCGCGGTCAGCCCTGGCGGTCCTGCGGCCAAAGCCGGTGTCCAAGCCGGCGATGTGCTGGTTAGCGTGAACGGCAAGCCGGTCGCCAAAGCCACCGCCAGCAACCCGCCCGCCGACGGCGTCGGCGCTCGGGCGCGTGACCTGTTTTCCGGATTGACCGCTGGCGACACCGTCAAACTGGGCCTGCGCCGCGGCGGCCAGAACCTCAGCTTCGAGGTCCAAGCCGAACGCCGACAATCGCTCGACTGGACCGGCATGCTCGACGATTTACCCGAAATGGGCGAGCGGCTCGCCCGATTACCCGGCCCACCGAATGGCGCGCAGACCGAGCAACTGGAAGTCATTGTTGACGACAACCACGGCGCCCGCCAGGTGCGCGGTCACCACCAGGACGGTCGCGTCTTCGAGTTCTCAACCCAAACCAACGCTGGGCCAACCGAGCGTCGCATCGAACGGATCATCCGCCACGGCGGCGTCGCGCCTTGGTCGGTGTTGCACTTGAGTCCGGTAAATGCCGATCTCGGCCGTTATTTCGGCACCGATCACGGCGTGCTGGTGCTCGACACCGATGCCTCGGCGCTACCGGAACTGAAAGCCGGTGACGTACTACAAAGTGTCGACGGCAAACCCGCCGACAGCGTATTCGGCGTGATGCGGGCGTTGGCTGGCAAGGAGCGGGGACAAACCCTCCAGGTCGAACTGGTGCGTGACCGCAAGCGCCAGACGCTGACCGTGAGCGCTCCGGACCGCGATCAATTCATCTTCGGCCTGCCGCCAGCACCGCCAGCCCCACCGACACCACCGGCACCACCAACACCACCAGCAGCACCGGCACCGCCAGCACCACCGCCAGCACCGGCGAGTGCGCCGACGCCGCCTTCAGTCGCTGCCGCAGCGGTGGCTTTCGGCACCGCTGGCGTTGCCGTCTAAAGCCTTGCATCGCGGCCAACAGCGCGGACCAGGATCGGTCGTCTCAGTCGATTCTGGTCATCAACTGCAGGCAGATCGCCACGCCCCATCCCCAAGCGGCGTTCAGCAGCAAAGCGCCGACGACGATTTTGCCATCCACCGGAATGCCCTTCATTGGCATCACCAAGCCGAGCGCCACGATGCTCGGCAGGAGGGCGCCGGCCAGCACCCAGACCCAGGTACCACTCAGTCCACTGACCCGCATACCGAGCGCGATGGCAATCGCCCAAAGCCCACCCCAAAACGCCAACGACACGACCTGCGGCACCCCTAAGGGTGGCACGGCAGTCAGATTCCAGGCAGCGCGCGGGCTGATGCCGGCAGCATGCAGCACCGCCATCAGACCCTGATGAAACACCAGCGTGGCAAGAAATCCGGCGACAAACAACTTCAGATGCGCAATCAGCATGGCCCTCTCCAACAGTCTACCGCCGCGACCCGTCGCACGGCCGACCAGCAAAATCGACACTGACGACAGCGCCATAGCACCGGCCCGCAACATCGATTTTGCCTGCGGTCGAGCCTAGCGATTCAAGCGCTCATTGACCAGCGCCGTCACCACCAGCGGATCGGCCAAGGTGGAGATGTCGCCGAGCTGCTCGGGCGCGTTCTCGGCGATCTTGCGCAAAATCCGCCGCATGATTTTTCCGCTCCGGGTCTTCGGCAAACCCGGCGCCCACTGCAACCAGTCCGGGCTCGCAATCGGACCGATCTCGCGGCGCACGCTGGCCACCAATTGCTGCCGCAATTCATCGCTCGTGTTGATGCCAACCTTGAGAATGACGTAGGCGTAGATGCCCTGCCCCTTGATGTCGTGCGGCGCTGCCACCACCGCCGCCTCGGCTACCGCCGGATGCGCCACCAGGGCGCTTTCGACTTCGGCGCTGCCAATGCGGTGGCCGCTGACATTGATCACGTCATCGACGCGACCAGTGATCCAGTAATAGCCGTCCGCATCGCGACGCGCGCCGTCGCCGGTGAAGTAACTGCCGGGATAAGTGGAAAAATAGGTTTCATAAAAGCGTTCCGGATCGCCGTAGACGCCGCGCATCTGACCTGGCCAGGAATCGAGCAGTACCAGATTGCCATCGGCAACGCCGGCCAGCAACTGACCTTGGGCATCGACCAATCCCGGCAAAACACCCGGCAGCGGCAGCGTTGCCGACCCCGGCTTCAGATCGAACGCGCCGGGTAGCGGCGAGATCAGCGCCCCGCCGGTTTCGGTCTGCCACCAGGTATCCACAATCGGACAACGCTGCTCGCCGACCACCCGGTAATACCATTCCCAGGCTTCCGGATTGATCGGCTCGCCGACCGTGCCGAGCAGCCGCAAGCTCTTGCGCGACGTTTTGCGGACCGGGCCATCGCCTTCGCGCATCAACGCCCGAATTGCCGTCGGTGCGGTATAGAAAATACTGACCTGGTGGCGATCCACCACCTGCCAGAAACGCGACATATCCGGATAATTGGGCACCCCTTCAAACATCACGGTGGTGGCACCATTGGCCAGCGGGCCGTAAACCACGTAACTGTGGCCAGTCACCCAGCCGACATCGGCGGTGCACCAGAACACGTCTTCGGGTTTCAGATCGAACACCAGCGCATGGGTATGCGCGGCATACAACAGATAGCCGGCGCTGGTATGCAAAACGCCTTTGGGCTTGCCGGTAGAGCCCGAAGTGTAAAGGATGAACAAAGGGTCCTCGGCCTGCATGGGCAGTGCTTCGTGCACGCAGGAAACGCCTTCCAACACCTGATGCAGCCAACGGTCGCGCGCTTGCCAAGCGACCGCGATGCCGGTGTGTCTGAGCACCAGAACGGTTTTCACGATCTCGGTGCCCGGGCGTTCGAGCGCCGCATCCACATTGGCTTTCAACGGCAGCGATTTGCCGCCGCGCCAGCCACCGTCGGCGGTAATCACCAAAGTGCTGGCGCAATCGACGATCCGCCCGGCCAGTGCCTCCGGCGAAAATCCGCCGAACACTACCGAATGAATCGCACCCAGGCGGGCACAGGCCAGCATCACCACGGCGGCCTCCGGAATCATCGGCAAGTAGACGGTGACCCGATCGCCTTTGCGCACGCCGAGATCGGTCAGCGCATTGGCCATCTGGCAGACCTTGGCGTGCAATTCACGGTAACTGATTCGACGCGCTGGCTGGGTCGGATCGTCCGCTTCAAAAATGATCGCGGTCTTGTCGCCTTGCGTCGCCAAATGCCGATCCAGGCAATTGACCGAGACATTCAACTCGCCATCTTCAAACCAGCGAATGTGGAAATCTTCCCGGCGAAAGCTTACGTCTTTGATGCGGGTCGGCGGTTTGCTCCAATGCAGCCGTTGCGCGGCGGCACCCCAATAGGCGTCGGGATCGGTCTCGGCCAGCCGATAATCGCGGCGATAGTCGGCCATGGTGGTATTGGCGCTCGCGCGGAACTCGGCACTGGCAGGATGAATCTGCGACATGAAATACCCTCCAAAAAAGTTGCCTCCAGCGACGACGGCAACGTCAAAGCAAAAGTGCTGGCAGGCATTAAAGCCCAATCGCGCAACCCGCGCCATGGCACTATCGTAGCTGGGTCAAGCGTCGGCCTGGTCAAGGTCAATTCCGAAACCGGCGGTCCACGTTGCCACCAGCGAACGGCAACCAACCGTCGGCGCCTGCTAAGCTCGACGGACTTGGTGGGATGCTGCCCGCAGCGCGCCGCAACCGCACGGACGCGGGCTGGAGCGCGGGCCACCGACGTCGGCACGACCGCAACGGTGGACGGCTGCCAGCCAACGTTGCCGCGCCACCGGTCGCTCCACATGATTTCCAATAGATGAGCCCTACGCCGATGAAGTGGTTGTCCCTGTTATCCCGCCCGGCCCACGAAAGCGCCGATCCCAAGAAACGCGCCCATGCCATTGAACACGAAAACAGCGCCGAGCTGATTCAGCGCCTACCCGACTTTGCCCGCCATGACCGCGACGCCACGGTGCGCATGAACGCGCTCCGGCGGATCGACGATTTGTCGCTGCTCGCCGATCGCGCCCGGCTCGATGCCAGTGCCGAAGTGCGCGCGCTGGCGCAGTCACGGCTGCGCCAATTGTTGCTCGACTCCACCACGGCCATGGTCCAGCGGCAACGGCAAGTGCGGGTATTGGACGACCCGGCGTTACTGGAGGAAGTGGCCCGACAGGCAGCCGAAACCGATTTGCGTCGCGCCGCCATGGAACGCATCCAACGCCCCGGCCTGATTTTCGAGCGCTGCCTGAAAGACCCCGACCCGGTATTGCGCGCCGAGCTGCTCGACCGCATCGAAGAACCGGCGCAATT
>PEUI01000346.1:19758-20022 GCA_002785585.1 Lysobacterales bacterium CG02_land_8_20_14_3_00_62_12 | reverse complement strand
TTGGGCATCGCTGCGCTCACCCCAACCTATGCCAACGAATCACCGCGCATCAATGCGCATAGGTTGGCGCGCATAGGTTGGCGGTGAACGAAGTGGTTTTTAACGGCGACGGCCGGTCACCCCAACAAATCCCACCCCAGCGCGAGCCCCCAAAAAAACCGTGCTCCGGCTCTGGCTTGGTTGGGCATCGCTGCGCTCACCCCAACCTATGTCTTTCGTAACTTTTATGCGGCGGTGGGGCAGCGGCCCCCGGTGAGGTCTTTC
>PEUI01000346.1:2109-19702 GCA_002785585.1 Lysobacterales bacterium CG02_land_8_20_14_3_00_62_12 | reverse complement strand
CGGAAAAAAATCGGACGCCAGAAGCCAATTTGACGCGAGAGTGTTAGCAATCTGTCATCTGGGCAGGTTAAACTGCCGTTAATCCCCAGCGTCATCGTCGCTACTTGTGGCGGAGCATTGCTCCCCAACGGTTCGACGAAGTGGCTTCAGGGGTGACTTTTAGTTGTGATCCAAGTGTTGCCCTCCAACAAGTGTTGCCCTCCAACGATAGGTGAAATCATGTCCAAGCCCAATGCAGTGCGTGCCGTACTGATTCTGTTGCTTGCTATGTTCGCTGCCGTGCCTGCCTTCGCGCAAAGCACTTCGGCCAACCTGGCGGGTCGCATCGTCGACGATCAAGGGGCCCCGGTAGCGGGCGCCAGCATCGAAATCGTCCATCAGCCTTCGGGCTCCAGCAAGACCGTCGTCACCGATAGTGATGGCCGTTTCAGCAGTCGCGGTCTGCGCGTCGGCGGCCCGTACACGGTGCGCGCCAACAAGGAAGGCAGCATCAATGCGGCCAAGACCAACGTGTTCCTGGTGCTCAATGACACCACCTCGGTCGATCTGACCTTGAATCCGGACGCCACCCGCCTGGAAGCCATGGAAGTGGTCGGCAGCAGTGTGCCGACGGTGTTTTCCCGGGACAACATGGGTGCTACGACCAACGTCACCGTCGAGCAGATCCAGGAAATGCCCTCGATCGGTCGCTCGATCCAGGACTATGTGCGTTTCGATCCGCGGATCGTGCAGACCGACAAGGAACGTGGCGAAATTTCCGCCGCCGGTCAGAACAACCGCTTCAACAACATCCGCATCGACGGCGTGCCGTCCAACGACCAGTTTGGCCTGAATCCTTCCGGCCTGCCGGCGGTGAACAATCCCATCTCGATCGACTGGATCCAGGAGTTCAACATCGGCATCTCCGATTTTGACGTGACCCAGAAAGATTTCGTCGGCGCCAACATCAATGCCGTCACCAAGAGCGGCGGCAACGAGTTCCACGGTTCTGCCTATGGCGTCTATCGCAACCACAATCTGGTCAGCGACAAGCCCGCCGAGTTCACCGCGTTCGATGAGGAATACACCATCGGCGCCTATGTTTCCGGTCCGCTTATCAAGGACACCTTGTTCTTCTTCCTCGGCTACGAAGAGTTTGATCGCACCAAGATCGCCCCGGATGTGGGTGTCGAAGGTTCCGGCGCCAGCACGGTCGCCCGCGGTGTCACCCAGGCGGATGTCGATCGCATCAGCAGCATCGCGCGTGGCTTTGGGCTGGAACCGGGCAACTCGGACAGTGGCAATGCCGACAATACCGACACCAAATACCTGGCCAAGATCGATTGGAACATCAACGATGACCATCGTCTGACGCTGCGTTACAACCTGACCGATGGCCAAATCCAGCGTCTGCCCAACTTGCGATCCAATGCCTTTTCATTGTCCTCAAACTGGTACCAGGACAACATCGAGTTCGAGAGCTATGCCGCCCTGCTGTACAGCAACTGGACCGACAACTTCTCGACCGAAGCCAACGTCTCCTATGCCACCTATGACTCGGCGCCAACCTTCGCCGTGCGCGCGCCGCAAGTCCGGGTCAACGTACCGAGCGGAACCGGCGTGTTCTTTGGCACCGAGCATTCGCGCCAGGCCAATGTGCTGAGCGTGGACACCACCACCGCCTATTTGGCTGGCGACTGGATCCTCGGCGACCACCTGGTGCGCTTGGGTGGTGACTATGAAGAAAACGACGTCTTCAATCTGTTTCTGCAGGATGTGTTCGGCAACTACACCTTCAATAGCATTGACGATTTTGCCGCGCAGACCTGGCGACGCTTCACCCTGCAACAGTCGAACACGGGTAACGTCAATGACGCAGCGGCCCAGTTCAAGTTCGGCAATCTGGGGCTGTTTCTGCAAGACACCTGGACCTTCAATGATCAGCTGAACCTGATGTACGGCGTGCGCTTCGACAAGACCCTGATCAACAGCCGCCCGCAGTTCAATGCTGCGGCGCAGACCGCGTTTGGTCTGACCAATACCGATACCAACGACGGCCAGACCTCGTTCGAGCCGCGTTTTGGCTTCAACTACACCTTCAATACCGAGCGGGCCATGCAGTTGCGCGGTGGTTTCGGCCTGTTCCAGGGTTCGGCGCCGGGTGTGTGGATCTCGAACATCTTCTCGAATCCGGGGGTACTGAGCACCATCTTCCCGGGCCAGAACGGTAACGGTTTCAACCCGAATCCGGATACCCAGACGCCACCATCCGCCACCCCCCCAGCACCCAACGTGGATTTCCTGGATCCGAGCTTCCAACAGCCCACTGTCTGGAAGGCCAACTTGGCGTTCGAACATGAACTGCCTTGGTATGGCCTGGTCGGTAGCCTCGAATATCTGCACAACAAGGTCAACGAGGCGGTGACTTTCACCAACCTCAATCTGGGTACCCCGGGCGCGCTGCTGCCGGATGGTCGCCAGACCTTCTGGACCCGGATTGATCCGACTGGCTTCAACTCCTTTGGTGCGACCGGTGGCAACCAGAGCCGCGCCCGCCGTAACCGCAGCTTCAACAATGTGATCTTGCTCGGCAATACCAGCAAAGGGGAAAGCAACAACGTCACCCTGGCGTTGGAAAAGCCGTTCGAGAACAACTGGGGTGCCAAGGTTGCCTACACCTACGGCGATTCCAATGAGGTCAGCCCGGCAACTTCGTCGGTGGCCTTCTCCAACTGGAATGGCCGCGCCATCTTCAATCCGAATGAGCTGATCAACGCCACCGCCCGCTCGGAAACCCGCGACCGCATTACCGGCCTGGTGACCTATCGGATTCCGTGGGCGGATGAAATCTCCACCACCTTTGGCCTGTTCTACGAGGGCCGCAGCGGTCGTCCGATCAGCTACACCTTTGTGGGCGATGCCAATGGCGATGGCCAGAACGGCAACGATCTGTTCTTTATCCCGCTTGAGGGTCAGGTGCAGTTCACGACGGCTTCCTCGGCGGCAGATATTGCGGCATTCCGCAGCTTCATCGAGAACAATCAATATTTGCGCGAACACCAAGGCCAGACCGCCGGGCGCAGTGCGGATAACGACGCCTGGGTCAACCAGTTCGACCTGCGTATCAGCCAAGCCTTTCCCGGTGGCTGGGGCAACAAGGCCGAGTTTTTCCTGGACATCCAGAACATTGGCAACCTGATCGACAAGGATTGGGGCCACATCGACGAAGTGGGGTTCCCGTCATCGCAGCAGGTGGCGCGCTTTGCCGGCGTCAATGCCGCCAACCAGTTTGTGTTTGACGTGTCCAGTTTTGCCAACGAAACCACCGGCGCCACGTCGTTGCCCAGCAAGAATCGGCGCGACGTAGCGGGTGAGTCGCGCTGGTCGGCACAGATCGGATTCCGTTACGAGTTCTGAGCCTCGTTAGCAGTAGTGCTTCAAGTAGCGGGGCGGCCTTCGGGTCGCCCCGTTGTCATTGCGGCGAGCGGACGCCCACTGCTGGCGCACCGCAAAACCTGCTTGACCTGACTACCGATTGCGGGAATGCTAGTCGGCCCGCCGCCGCTCCGGCTACGATCACACGCTGCACCGACCCGATGGTCAATATCAATTTGCTGAAGAATTTGGTGCCGTTGTCTTCTTTGTTGGCCACTGATCGAGCGGAACTTGCGCGCACGGCGCGACTGGGCACTTATAACGCTGGCCAAACCATTTTTACCCGTGGCGAGTCGGCGTGCACCCTGCCTTATCTGCTGGCCGGGGAAGTGGAACTGTTCGATGGCCAAGTCAGCCGCATCGTGCGGGCCGGTAAGCCGGGAGAACCGCAGCAACCACTCACCCTTGGCGCGCAGCGCACGCACACGGCGACTGCCTACAAAAAGCCCGCGCAAGTCCTGTTGATCGATCGGAATCAGCTCGATCTGATTCAAACCTGGGCGCAGACCGGCGGGGTCGAAGTCGTGGAGTTGTCCGGCGACGCTGGTGAGAGCGCGGCGTCGGACCAGGACTGGATGACCGCTTTGCTGAAGAATCCGGCGTTTCACAAAATCCCTTGTGCCAACATCGCACAGCTATTTACCTGCATGCAGGCGGCGCGTTTTGCCGCTGGCACCGAGATCATTCGTCAGGGCGAACGCGGCGATGCTTATTTCGTCATCACCCGCGGCAGTGCGGTGGTGCAACGTCGCCTGGAAAGCGGGGACTTGGCCGCGCCCATCGAGTTGGCGGTTGGCACCGGTTTTGGTGAGGAGGCGCTGCTCTCGGGAAACGCACGCAACGCCACGGTACGAACATTGACCGAGGTCGATGTCATGCGCATCGAAGCCAAGGATTTTGAGCGACTGTTGCGGGCGCCGATGCTCCGCGAGATGGGGCTGGATGAAGTCACTACCGAAATGCAATTGGTCGATGTGCGTCTGTCGGTCGAGTATCGCAGCGGCCATCTGCCTGGGGCAATCAACCTGCCGCTGGCGCACCTGCGCGAATTGGCGGTGCAATTGACCAGTGAGCGCCCGCTGGTGGTGTATTGCGATTCGGGTCGCCGCAGTGCGTCGGCTGCGTATCTGCTCTGCGAGCGCGGCTTTGACGCGCGACTGATTGCCGGTGGCGTCAAAGCCGGTCTGCTCTCCGAACAGTAAGTAGGGTGGATAAGTACCGCGCATCCACCAAAATAAAGTCACCGTCAGAAGGATTGACGGGGCGCCTATTCTCCCTGCTGCTGTGGTGGATGCGCGGTACTTATCCACCCTACTGCTGGGCCGGTGGATGCGTTGCGCTTATCCACCCTACTTCTTCAATTAACCAAGGTTACACAGGAAACACTTTATGGATGTTCGTGCGGTAAAAACAGCCAATGCTTTGATTTCGCCTTTGGGCGGGATGGAAATTCTGTCGCGGCAAGAAGTGGGGCGTCTGCGCGACGTCAGTGCTGGTGGCTTGCATGCCTTGATGCGGCGCTGCGCCCTGGCGGTGCTCAACAGCGGCTCGCAGAGCGACGATCCGCGCGCGATGGCTGATCGTTATCCGGATTTTGAAATCCAGGTGCTGCAGCAGGATCGCGGCATCAAGCTTGAACTCAAGAACGCCCCGGCGGAGGCGTTCGTCGATGGTCGCGTTATCCGCGGTGTCAACGAGCAGTTGTTCGCGGTGGTCCGCGATATTGCCTACGTCGCCAATGATATCGAGAGCGGCCGCTTCAACTTGCAGGATTCCGAAGGCATCACCAATGCCGTGTTCGAAATTTTGCGAAATGCCCGGGTACTGACGCCCAATGTCGATCCGAATCTGGTGACCTGTTGGGGCGGGCATTCGATTCCGCGCCACGAGTACGAATACACCAAGACCGTCGGCTATCAGCTTGGCCTGCGTGGCATCGACATCATCACCGGCTGCGGACCGGGTGCGATGAAAGGTCCGATGAAAGGGGCCACCATCGGCCACGCCAAGCAGCGGCGCAAGAATAACCGCTACATCGGCATCACCGAGCCCGGCATCATCGCCGCGGAATCGCCGAACCCCATCGTCAATCACTTGATCATCATGCCGGACATCGAAAAGCGTCTGGAAGCCTTTGTGCGCCTGACCCACGGCATCATCGTGTTTCCCGGTGGCGTCGGTACCGCCGAAGAAATTCTCTATCTGCTCGGCATCTTGCTGCATCCGGACAACGCCGATACGCCGTTTCCGTTCGTGATGACCGGCCCGAAGCAGTCGGCCAGTTATTTCGAGCAGATCGATGCCTTCTTGCGCTTGGTGTTTGGTGATGGCGTCAGCGCGCACTATCAGATCATCGTCGATGACGCGGCGGCGGTGGCGGCGGCAATGGCCAAAGGCATCAACAAGGTGCGCGAATTCCGCATCCACCACAAGGATGCATTCTTCTTCAACTGGGCATTGCGCATCGAATCGTCGTTGCAGCATCCGTTTCTGCCGACGCATGCCAACATGGCGTCGCTGCGAATCGCGCGGGAGCAGGCGCCATTCGCTTTGGCAGCACAGTTGCGGCGGGTGTTTTCCGGCATCGTGGCGGGCAATGTCAAAGAGGAAGGCTTGCGCGCGATCGAGAAATTTGGTCCGTTCGAGGTCAACGGTGAGCTCGACATCATGCAGGCACTGGATCGTCTGTTGGCGGCATTTGTCGAGCAACACCGCATGAAATTGCCCGGCGGCGATGTTTACAAACCCTGCTATCGGGTGGTGACCTGATTGGCGCTGGCGCTGGCGCGTTGCGTGGTTGGCAACGCTAGTGGCGGTTCACCGCGCTGGTCGCAGCGGGCGCGGTGGCGGCGGCTTGCCGCCGCAGGTTGCGGCTAGTCGGCGTGTGCCGACAGGGTCTTGCGCATGACCTCGGCCAAATGCATGTTGGCGGCGACGATCTGGCCGGTTTGCATGAAATCGTTGCCGCCGCGGTAGTCGGTCACCTGGCCACCGGCCTCGCGCACCAGCAAGGTGCCGGCGGCAACATCCCAGGGTTTGACGCCGGTTTCGTAGTAGCCGTCGGCGCGGCCACAAGCAATCCAGGCCAGATCCAGCGCCGCTGAACCACTGCGTCGAATGTCTTCGGCGTTGGCGAGGAACTCGCCGGTGATCGCCAGTTGCGTCGCCAACTGATCGCGCACCCGTGGCGCAAACCCGGTCAACAACAACGCGCTGTTGAGTTCGCGGCGTTGACCGACGCGCAGGCGGCGATCATTGAGTAGCGCCCCGCGTCCTTTTTCGGCGGAAAATAGCTCGTCACGCAGGGGATCGAAGACCACACCAAGAATGGGTTCACCCCGATCCAGCAGAGCAATCGATACCGAAAAATGCGGAATGCCATGGATGAAATTGCTGGTGCCGTCCAGCGGATCGACCACCCACAGGTAGGGTGACTTCCCGGTTTGCCCGGTTTCTTCGCCGAGAAAGGCATGGTCCGGAAAGGCGCGCTTCAGGTCGCGCTGGATTTCGCGCTCTACGGCCGTATCGACCTCGGTGGCGAAGTCCATATTGGCTTTCTCATGCACTGGTATCGAATCACGCCGTGGCAGCTGGCGAATGATCAGCTGGCCGGCATGGCGCGCCACTTTGATGGCGATATTGATGGCACCGTTACGCATGGTCTCTCCGCTGAAAAAGAACACATCCGCTACTGCAGCGGGCGGCGAAGGGTAGCGCATCCGGCCCCGAGCACTCCACCGCTCGACCGTAGCTGCCAGCTACACTGCGGCGATGAGCGATGAAACTTCGGCAAACTGGCAACGATTACGGGTGGTTCTGGTCGAGAGCCAGTTGGCGGCCAATATTGGTTCGGCGGCGCGCGCCATGAAGACCATGGGGCTGACCCGGATGGTGCTGGTGGCGCCGCTACAGTTCCCGCATGCGAACGCGCAGGCGTTGGCGGCCGGCGCCGCCGACGTGCTGGATCAAGCCCTGGTGGTCGATACCTTGCTGGCCGGGATTGCCGACTGCCACTACGTGCTGGGTTGCAGTGCGCGCGCGCGTTGCGTTGGGTTGCCGACCCTGTCACCGCGCGAAGCCGCGCGAAAATTGCTGGAACAAGCGGCCCTGGGCGAGGTGGCGGTGGTCTTCGGCTCCGAACGTGTCGGCCTGAGTAACGCCGATCTATGTCGCTGTGACGCGGCCGTACAGATTCCCTCAGACCCGGCATTTTCGTCGTTGAATCTGGCCCAAGCGGTGCAGATCCTCGCTTACGAGTTGCGCCAACATGCACTCGACCAGGCGATGGCAACCGCGCCCGGCCCCGCGGCCGCCGCAGGCAATGAGAGGGCGGCATCAAAAAGTGAAATGGAGGGCTTCTTCAGCCACCTGGAAACGACGCTGGCAGCGATTGATTTTCTCAAGGGTCGATCCCCCCGGGTGATTATGCAAAGGCTGCGGCGATTGTTCTTGCGCGCCACGCCCAGTCAGCGCGAAGTATTGATTTTGCGTGGAATCTTGAGCGAAGCAGCGCGCCAGGCCAAACCCCTGGCGGCGCCGTCGTCACCCTCTGACAAGCGGTAACATTTTTGCGGTTGCCGCGCCCCGCCGGTGTGGTAGTTTTGACCCGCGTTGCTGGCACCGCAAGGAAGGCGAACGCAGTAGCCTGCGACTGGCAACCGCTGTCCTTCCACCCTACAAAGTAAAGTGCGGTCTCGTTCCGTGCTGGCGCAACCGATACCGCAAGGCAGGATTTCGATGACGAGGACGGGGAAATTGGCGAAATCGATCATCGGCGGCATCGGCCTGTTGCTGACGATGCTGGCGGCCGCCAGTTCGGATCGCCCGGATACGCTGGTGCTCGGCCGGATCAGCGACGACCCGCAGGTGGATGTCGCACGTCTCAAACCGGTGCTGGATTTGGTGGTGCCGAAACTGGCCGCTGCGGGCATCGTCCGCGGCGAAATTTTGCTCGCCCGGGACCCGGTACAAATGCGCAATTATTTGCGCCGTGGTCGTGTCGATTGGGTCACCGAGACCGCAGCGATGGCGGCGATGCTCGGTGCCGACGCGAAAGCCAAGCCGATCGTTCGTGCCATGCGCGAAAACGAAGGCGCCTATCACAGCGTATTTTTTGTCCGTCGCGATAGCGGCATCGAAACCCTGGACCAGTTACCGGGAAAGTTGTTGGCGTTGCAGTCCCGCTCATCCACCAGCGCTTTCTACCTGCCGTTGTTGATGCTCAAGGAAAAAGGCCTGACCTTGGTGGAATTGGCTTCTCCGGACGACCTGCCGATGCCTGGCCAAGTCGGTTTCGCGTTGGCCCGCACCGAGTTGAATATTGCCGCCTGGGTGGAAAAAGGTTTGGTCGATGTGGGCGCTTTCAGCAATACCGATTGGGACAATCCCGAGCATATGCCGGAATCGTTTCGCAGCCATATGCGGGTGATCGCGCGTACCGCCGACGTGCCGCGTGCGGTGGAGCTGGTGCGCGCCGATCTGCCGCCGCCACTGCAGCAGGCTTTGACCCAGGCTTTGCTCGGGTTGGGCGACGACGTGGCCGCCGATTCGGCATTGCGCAAATACTTTGGCACCACCCGTTTTGTGGCGCTTGACGCCGTTCACCTGGGCACTTTGCAACAACTCGGGCAGGCGGTGCTTAGCTTGCGGCGCGAAGTCGAATGAGCGCCACCCTGCGCCAGCGTTACTGGATTCTGGCGGCGGTCGTTGGCGCGGTATTGCTGCTGTCGATGTCGGCTTTGCTGTGGCGCGAACGGCAGAGCGCGATCCAGTCGGCGACTGCGGTCAATCAGCGCGTTCAGCAAATCGCCGAAGCCGGTGTCCGCACCCGCCTGGAGACGACGGCGTCGATGCTGGCCGATACCTTGATCAATCCGGTGTATTTTTTTGATCTTCAGGTCATCGAACAATCCCTGGTCGGTGTGCTTCGGCAGCCCGACATCGCGTATGCCGTCGTGCTCGATCGCAATGGCCGCATTTTGCACGATGGCAGCCGCGATATCGCGCGCTATGCCGAGCGACCAGATGATGCGTTCGCGGCGGCGGCGATCGCCACGGCGGTGCCGTTGACGCAGGTATCCGCACGCTGGATGGAGGCGGCGCAGCCGCTGTTGTTGGGTGAAGAGCGAATCGGCGTGTTGCGCCTCGGCCTGGATTTGCAGTTGGCGAATACGGCAACGGATGCGGTGCCGGTGCCGTTCGCCTGGGACCCCGATTGGTGGTGGTGGCTCGGTATCGTCGGCATGCTGCTGGCGGTGACGGCGTTGTGGGTGGAGCGGCGCTGGGTGTTGCCGTTGGCGCATTGGCAGAGTCAATCGCGCAGTTTGTTGGCGCGTCGGCCGCTGTCGGGTGTCAAGTCGCTGGCCGTGGTGTCTGCGGGGCAGCTGGTCGGCAAGGCGCTCGGCTTCGCGGTCGATGAATTGGCGCTGGCGGATAGTGAACTGCGCCGTCAATTGCTGCGTGATGCGCTGACCGGGTTACCCAATCGCCTGGCTTTGCGGCAACGGCTCGCGGCGGAATTGCAGACTTGTCGTGAGCACGAGTGGGAACTGGCGTTGCTGTTTTTGGATCTGGATGATTTCAAGCGCATCAACGACACCCTCGGGCATGACATTGGGGACGATGTGCTGGCGGAAGTGGCGCATCGCTTTGCCGAGGTGCTGTCGGTGGAGGGCCCGGCCGCTGGCAGTTTTGTCGCTCGCTTTGGAGGCGACGAGTTCGTCGTGTTGATCCGCTGCCCGGCGGCGCGGCAACGGGCCGCAACCCTGGCCGAGGCGTTGCTCAATGCGCTGGATCGACCGTTCCGCAAGGCCGAACAAAATCTGCACCTGACGACCAGCATCGGCATTACTTCGTTTCCCGACGATGCCAGCGATGCAGTCCAGTTATTGAAGAACGGCGACATCGCCATGTATCTGGCCAAAGTGCATGGCCGCCAGTGTTATCGCTTCTTCACCCCCTATCTGACCCAGCTTGCCAATGATCGACTGGCGCTGGAGCAGGATTTGCGTGAAGCCATGAACAACGGCGCCTTGCAGGTTTATTACCAGCCGATTGTGCATTTGAAAACCGGCCGCATCCATGGCGCCGAGGCCTTGGTGCGTTGGCAGCACCACAGCCGTGGCATGGTGCCACCGAGTTTATTCGTCGGGATCGCCGAAGATGTTGGTCTGATCGATGCACTCGGTGCCTTCGTGCTGCGCGAGGCCACCCGCGAGGCCGTCGGCTGGACCACCTTCGACCATCGGCCGACCTTCGTTGCGGTCAATTTGTCGGTCAAGCAATTGCGTGATCCACGGTTGCCGCAACAGGTGACTTCGGTATTGCGTGAATGTGCGCTGCCGCCGCAGCGGCTGCACTTGGAAATTACCGAGAGCGCCTTGCTGGACGACGAATCGCTGGCGTATTCGTCGTTGACCGAGCTCAATCGGTTGGGCATCGACATCTGGCTGGACGATTTTGGTACCGGTTTTTCGGGCTTGAGCCACTTGCGCCGGGTCAACGTTTCCGGCGTCAAGATCGACCGCACTTTTGTGGCCGATTTGCTATCCGACCGGCACGACCTGGCCTTGACCAACGCCATCGTTGCCATGGCCGAATCCTTGCAGATCACCGCCGTGGCCGAGGGCGTCGAGACCGCCGCGCAACTGGAAATGCTGAGCAAGCTCAATTGCGAATACGGCCAAGGCTTCTGGCTGGGGCGGCCAATGACGGCGACCGATTTCCGGGCTCGGCTGGCGCACGAGTCGGCCGATTTGGCGGCGGCTGGGCGGAGCCTGTCGGACGCCGGCTAGTGCTTGGTCATTGGCGTTGTGGGTCGGCTGACACGTTCAAGTCATTCGGTGCCAAAGCAACTGGGTGGCGCCAACGATGCGATCACCCAAAAGCACAAAAGCGACGACGATGGTCAGGCTGGCCAACCACATCGCCAACAACCAGCGCCCATCGCGTTCGATCAGGGCGATGCCATAGCCGACCATCACCAGCGCAATCGGGACATTGGTCAGCGGAATCGGCAGCGCCAGTGCGATACCGGTGGCGAACAACAAGACGCCAGTGATGCGCTGACCCTGGCGGTCATGTAGCCAGATCCATCGCGGCTTGCAGAGTTTTTCCAGGCGAATCAACCAAGGGTCGATGCGGGTCAGAAATTTCGCCAATGACGCGCGTGGCAGGGTGATGCGCCGAATCCGTGCTGGAAGCCATGGGTGGCGCAAGCCGACCATCATTTGCACGCTGAGCAAACACAGCAGGGCGCCGAACACCGGTCCGGAAATGCCGATCGGCAGCGGAATCATGCAGGGCAGGCTGATCAGAATCAGCAGCGCGCCGAACCCGCGACCGTCGATGGCGTCGATCAAAGCGCCAAAGGGTATGCGGTCTTGCGGCCAGTCGGCCAGCAGTGCCGACAGCAAGGTGGATACGCGCGGCGGGTTGCTGGCGTCGGTGCGGTGCATGTCAATGGTTGCGGGCGGCGGTGGCGCTGACCAGCACCTTGTCGATGCGGGCGCCATCGAGATCGACCACTTCGAATTGGAACTCGGCGAAATCGAAGGTCTCGCCGACCGCCGGAATGCGGCCGAACTGGGCCACGATCATGCCCGCCAGCGTGCGATATTCCTGTTCTTCTTCATTCGGAAGCTGGCTCAGCGAGAGCAATTCGCGCAGATCGTCAACGCCGAGACTGCCGTCGATCAACCAACTGCCATCGGCCCGCTGCACGACTTTTTGCTCGCCTTTTTCCAGCGATTGGGCGAGAGGCCCGAACACCGCGCCCATCAGATTGTTGAGCGTGACCATCCCTTCGATATCGCCGTATTCATCGACGACGAAAGCAAACTCCACTTCGGCATCGCGGAACTCGCTCATCAGTTGCATGGCGCGGGTGGATTCGGAAACGAACAGCGGTGGCACGATACGCTGGAACAATTCCGGCGTGGCGCCGGTGGCGAGCGCGGTCAACAGCGACTTGGTCTCGATTACCCCCAGTACCTCCTGGTCGTTGCCCCGATAGACCGGATAGCGCGAAAACGGCGTGTCGCGCAGCACCGCCAGATTCTGCTCCAGCGAAGCCTCGGTATCCAGCCAGACCATGCGCGGTCGCGGTGTCATCAGGCTGTCGGCGGTGCGGTCACCCAGGTTGAGTACGCGGTTGACCATATTGCGTTCGTCAACGTCGATGATCCCCTGCTCGTGACTCTCGGCTACCAACATCTTGATTTCTTCCTCGGTCACGTCGCCTTCTTCGGCGTGTGGCAGTGGAAACAATCGAAACAATACTTCGGTACACCAGGCCAAAAAGACGACGATGGGTTTGGCCAGCGTGGCCAAAAAACGCATCGGAATGGCGACCGTGCTGGCAATTTTCTCTGGCCGCACGATGGCAAGACGTTTTGGCACCAGTTCACCGAGTACCACCGACACCAGCAAAATGACGCCGACGCTGATGCCGACACTGACCGGACCGGCGTATTGCGCCAGCCAATCGACGCGGCCTAACTGCACCGCCAAGGCAGCAGCGATGGCATCGCCGCCGAAGTAACCGGTGAGGATACCGATCAAGGTGATCCAAACCTGCACCGATGACAGAAAGCGTTCCGGCGCTTCGGCCAGCTCCAGCGCCACCTGCGCCCGCCGGCTGGACAGGGCGTCCTGGCGCAGGCGGGTTTTGCGCGCTGTCATCACGGCCATTTCGGAGAGCGCGAAGAAGCCGTTCAACAGGATCAGGGCAAAGACAATAACAATTTCGATCGGCATGAAAAGTTTCGGGCGTGCACCCGTGTGGACCTTGAGCAATGATCGGTAGCTAGCGGCCAGCGCAGCCGAGGCGCGTGGCAAGATTTAAAGCTGACAACGACATGCCTCCGCTTGCCAAGAAGACACCAGTGCATCGGCGTGGTCAAGCCTAGCATGCGGCCTTGACCGCCTTGTCGACCAGTCCAGCAGGGCGCGGGCCATTCGGCAACCGGGCGAAGTTGCCGGTGTTGACCGCAAGCCCAGCGCAACTGACATCTGCCGGTAACAATACTGTCGTATTCTAGCCAATTCCCGTTGCCGACTATTGTGGAGACCGCCACCATGTTTTCCCTGCAAACCATTTTTGGCAAAGGCGACCGTTTCTACGGCCTGCTGGAACAAAGCGCAGAAGCGGCCCACAACGCCGCCAAGGCACTGACTGCCTTGCTCGGGGTGCGTGGCAAGAGTGCGTCGCTGGACGATTTTCGGCTGGCGCACAAGCAAGAAAAAGAGCTCGCCGCAAAAATCAGCCAGGAACTGGTCAACACCTTTGTGACCGTGCTCGAGCGCGAGGATATCGAAGCGCTCAGCACCAGCTTTTACAAGATACCGAAGACTGTCGAGAAGTTTGCCGAGCGCTATTTGATCACCGTTGAAAAGCTCGGTGACATTGATTTCGGCGCGCGCGCCGCGATGCTGGAAAAGGCCACCGAAGTTATCGTGCAGATGACCCGTCAGTTGCGTAAAGGCGTGCAGCTCGATGCGATGAAGCAGCTCAATGACCGGATGCAGAGTATCGAGAACGAAGCCGATCGGCTGATTCTGGACCTGTATCGGGATCTGTTTACCAGCGAAAAAGACCCGGTGGTCTTGATCCTGCGCAAGGACCTGTTCGAGATCCTGGAAAAGGCGATTGATCGCTGTCGTGACGCCGGCAACGTGATCTACCAGATCGTGTTGAAGAACTCCTGAGGTTGCCGCCATGGCATTGTCCGTTGTGCTGCTGGTGGTTTTGATTGCCTTGATTTTTGAGTTCATCAATGGTTTTCATGACACCGCCAATTCCATCGCCACGGTGGTGGCGACCAAAGTGCTGAGCCCCACCCAAGCGGTGCTGATGGCTGCGGGCACCAATCTGATTGGCGCACTCTGGGGCACCGCGGTGGCCAAGACCATCGCCGCGGGACTGATCGACACCAACATTGCCGTGGTGGGATCGGCGCTGCTGATTTGTGCCTTGCTCGGCGCAATCATCTGGAACCTGATCACCTGGTGGTTGGGTTTGCCGTCCAGTTCCAGCCACGCGTTGGTCGGTGGTCTGTGCGGTGCGGCCGTGGCCTCGGTGGATCGCTGGGACGCCGTCATCTGGTCGCTACCGACCGATCCCTGGTATGCCGGAAAGGGCGTGTTATGGAAGGTGGTGGTGCCGATGCTGAGTTCCCCAGCGGGTGGTTTTTTGCTCGGCTTCGCGATCATGGGGCTGTTGTTGTTTATTATTTCCCGGATGAATCAGAGCGCTGGTGTGCTCGCTCGGATGGCACGGCCACGCTGGGTGAATGCCTTTTTTGGCAAGGCGCAAATTCTTTCGGCCGGCTGGATGGGCTTTGCCCATGGCCTCAACGATGCGCAGAAGACCATGGGCATCATCGCGCTGGCGCTGGTCGGTGCCACCACGGCCGGATCGCTGGATGGCTTGCCCGAGTGGCTGAACTTTCTGCGGATCGAGGGCGCGGCCAAAGATATGGAAATTCCGCTGTGGGTAAAACTGCTGTGCGGCACGGTGATGGCAGTAGGCACCGCCACCGGCGGCTGGCGGATCATCAAGACCCTGGGCCACAAGGTGGTCAAGCTGCACCCAATCCATGGTTTTGCCGCCGAGACCGCTTCGGCGACGATGATTTCACTGGCGTCCAGTTACGGCATCCCGGTGTCGACCACGCACAATATTTCGGCGGCGATCATGGGCGTGGGTTCGGCCAAGCGCTGGAACGCCATCAAGTGGACCGTGGTCGAGCGGATGATCTGGGCCTGGATTCTGACCATCCCGGCGACCGCTGGCATGGCCTATGTGATGGTCAAGGTCAGTCGCCAACTGGGTTGGATGTGAGGCGTCGTAAATCATTCAAGGTGCCATCTTGCTGGTCTTTTGCCCCATCTGCTTCGTTGCGCAAAGGGTTTCATAGTCGAACGATGCGCCCCTTTGCGCGCCTTGCAGATGGGGCAAAATCCTTCGCAATCCGCCACCTTTAATGATTTACAACGCCTAAGCGCGGCCGCGGCGGTTGCGGCGCCTGCGCTACAGCAAATCCTGGCCCTGACTGACTTGCTGTTCCAGGTGATCGGAGAGGCGACCGATTTCGTTGATCACCGCATCCAGCTCGGGCGTGCGCAGACCCTCAAATACCCGGTTCTCGCACAGATGCAGATAGGCGGTACCGTCCAGATCGCTGACCGCGAAGTAACCGACTCGTTGTGCCCAGTTGAAGCGCAGGGCGCGTTCGGCATTGGACTTGGCTAGCGGCGCGATCGGCGAGGAAATGCGCAGATAGCAGCGACCATCTTCGGACTTCATTTCGAGCAAATAGATGCCCTGGCGGCGGCCTCGCCCGACGTCGAGTTCGAAGCTGATCAGGTAGGGATCGTTGTCGATCAGCGTTTGCCGCCCGACCAAATGGGCGCGTACGGCTTCGAAGTTGGTCATCGTGATTTCCTCGGCAGATTGGCAAGCTATGCTAACCGCCGATGCCCAATCTGTCTGCCAGCGCCTTGGCGATTCTCGACGTGGTCCGCGCCATTCCGCGCGGACAAGTCGCCAGTTACGGAAAAGTCGCCGCTCGCGCCGACTTGCCCGGCCGGGCGCGACTGGTGGCATGGGTGTTGAAGCAGGCCGATGCCGATGCCGCGCTGCCGTGGTTTCGGGTGGTGCGTGCCGATCGACGGATCGCGTTTGCGCCGGACTCAGCGGATTACGCGCGGCAATGTCGATGCTTGCAGGCCGAAGGCGTGGTCATCATCGACGGCAGGATCGCCGCTGTCCATTGCGCCTGGACAAAACAAGATCTGGATCGCGCGGTCTGGGGCTAAGGCGTCGCGCAGAAATAACTTACCCATCTTGCTGGTCCTTATCGCCCGCCTGCGTCGTTGCACAAAGCGTCACATAGTCCGACTATGCTCCCCTTTGTGCGCCTTGCAGGCGAACGAAAGTCCTGCGCAATCTGCGCAAGTTATTTCTGCGCGACGCCTAAGGCCAATGGCGCTTATTGAGTGCTGACACCGTGACAACCCCAATGATGTGGCCCGGATGGAGCGTAGCGGCTCTCAACAGCGGAGCTGGTCAATTCGGGGATTGAGGACTTCTGGGGTGCCGTCGTCAAGCGTCAGTGTCGCTGGAGGCAGATCGCGACGAATTGGGTTCTCGAAGGATGGGTTGAAGCATCATTGGCGTTCGTGCGCTCGATCCAGCAGATCGTGGCGTGCGGTCTTTCGCTTTCTGTCGTCCGTCACCCGAAGCGGACGCGCTGTGCTTATAAGCGCTAGCGCTTGCCCAAGGCGATGAAGTCTGCGCTGACGATCAAGCGTGCCGCTTCCAGGCGCACGCGGGCCGTGGGTATCGCCTCCAGCACGGCGGCGCGTTCGTCGCTGAGGCGTTCGATCTCGTCTTCACGGACCGCTGGATTGACCCGGGCCAGGGCTTTGAGACGCAGCAAGCTGGCGTCCTGTTCGGCTTCGGCTTGGGCCACGGCACGTTCGATTTCGCGGCGCGCATTGCGTTCGGCTTCGGCGGTGGCTGCTTTCATCATGGCGGGGACCCATTGCGCCAGCACCTTGCGGAAGGGCGCGAGGTCCACCGCTTGATCGCTGGCGCGGTGCATCGCTTGGTCCGAGCGACGGAACTCCTGGCGCTGCGACAAGCGGCTATCGATGACGATGCGGATCGGCAGCGGCGGCAGGTAACGATCCATCGACAAACTCGCCGGGGCCAGGCATTCGAGTACGTAGACCGCTTCGAGCAGGGCGCTGCGCGCGGGCAATTCCGGGTCGACCAAAAAGGCGGCGTTGCCGCTTTCCGCAGACAGCAAAAGATCGAGTGCGCCTTGCACCATCGGGTGATCGAGTCGGAGAAACAACAGATCTTCGCGGACCAGTGCGCGGGCGCGCTCGAAGGTGACTTGCCGTGGCCCGCTGGCAAAGCCCGGAAACGCTTCGGTGCTCAGGTATTCGGGATCGAGCAGCCAATCGTCTTCGTTCAATTCTTCGGCGCTGATGCCGAATTGTTCGAACAGCCGAATGACGAAGGCATCATTCGCGGGCTCGGCATCGGCGGCTTGCAGTGCCCGCAGCACGCAGGCATCGCGGGCCCCGCGCTGGGTGGCGAGTTCGAGCAAGCGATCACGGCCGTCGCGGATGGCGGCCGCGAGCTCACTGTGCGCGGCGCGGGTGCGGG
>PEUI01000346.1:0-2099 GCA_002785585.1 Lysobacterales bacterium CG02_land_8_20_14_3_00_62_12 | reverse complement strand
GGCGCGGGCGATTTCGATCAGCTCGGGTCCAAAGCGGCGCAATAATTCGCGGCCATCCTGGGGCGAAGCGCGCAGGGCATCGAGGCCCTCGTCATACCAACGCTTTAGGGCATGTTGGGCGGTGTCGGCAAAACTGGCGAAATGGATGTTGACGTCGCCGCGTTGGCCGATACGGTCGAGTCGGCCGATGCGCTGTTCGAGCTGGTCGGGATCGGCGGGCAGATCCCACAGCACCAGATGTTGGGCAAACTGAAAGTTGCGTCCTTCCGAGCCAATTTCGGCGCACAACAACAAGCGCGCGCCATCGGCCTGGGCAAAGAACGCGGCATTGCGATCACGCTGGACGATGCTCATGCCTTCATGGAACCGCGCCACGCCGGTGCCAATACGAGTGCGCAGCGCCTCTTCCAGGGCCAAAACCTTGGCCTGGGTGCGACAGATCAACAAAAATTTCTCGCGCGGGTATTGATCGAGCAAGCCCAACAGCCAGGCCAGCCGTGGGTCTTGCGCATAGTTCAGCGGCAACGCGTGGCCGTCGACCGCGACGTCGCTCAAGAATTCGGCGAGCAAGTGGCCACGCCTTTCGGCGCTGCGGGCGTCGGCCGACAACACGGTGAATTGCGGTTTGCGTTCGGGAAAGCCACCAACCACGGCGCGGCGATTGCGGAACATCACTCGGCCGGTGCCGTGGCGATCAATCAACGCATTGAGCAAATCTTCGCTGGCTTCCGGCAGCAGCAGGGCATCGGCTTCGTCACCCAGAAGGCCACGCAAGCGGGCGCGGTCGTCAGCGTCGGGGCGCTGTCCGGCGATGATCCGAGTGGCGAGTTGCGATAACTGCTGGAAATCGGCCGCTTCGGCCTTGAACGTGGCCAGGTCGTGATAACGCGCCGGATCGAGCAATCGCAGTCGCGCAAAATGGCCGCTCTGTCCCAGTTGCTCTGGGGTGGCGGTGAGCAGGATGACGCCGGGCGTGCGTCTGGCGAGGGCATCGACCAGCACGTATTCCGGACTTTCCGCTTCCGGCGACCAGGACAAATGGTGCGCTTCATCGACCACCAACAAATCCCAACCGGCCCGCACCAGCAGCCGTGCGCGTTCCGGGTCGTCGACCAAAAACGCGCTGTCGGTGATCACCAACTGTTCGTCTTGAAAGGGATTGCGGCCGTCTTCGGCGCTGGCGATCGCATCGCAGCGCTCGGCGTCGAAAATGGCAAAGCTCAGATTGAACCGGCGCAACAACTCCACAAACCATTGGTAGACCAACGGCTCGGGCACCAGCACCAATACCCGGGTGGCGCGCCCGGTGGCCAATTGCCGGGCGATAATCAGGCCGGCTTCGATGGTCTTGCCCATGCCGACTTCATCGGCCAGCAATACCCGTGGCGGGCGTCGCTCGGCGGCGACTTCGGCGACCCGCAATTGATGGGCGATCAGATCGACCCGTGCGCTCATCAAACCAAACGCCGGACTGCGACGGGCCTCGGCACGACGTTGCAACGCTTCGACCCGAAACTCGAATTGGTCGTTGCGATCCACCCGGCCCTGGACCAAGCGATCTTCGGCCTTGGAGATGCTTTGCAGGTCGTCGAGTTCAGCCTCGGACAAGTTGCCGTGTTCGTGCAAGTAATGCAGCAGTCCGGCGCGCTCTTCGATCGCGGCGACCAGGAAATGCTTGCCATGCGCGGCGATCCGATCGCCGATACGAAACGCCACCCGCGTCAGCGGCGCCGATTGCTGGGCATATTGGCGCAGGGTGCCGGAGCGTGCGAACAGTACCTGCACCACGCGCCCCTCCGCTTGCAGCACGGTACCCAGGCCCAACTCGGGCTCGGCATTGGAGAGGTGACGTTGACCCGGTACAAACACTGCCATGGCGCGATTACTAGAGATTCGGGCCGCGGATTATGACGCCGAATACGGCTGGCAGGTAGTAGACCGCGGTCACTTTGGAGTGCGGCGGCTTGCCGCCGCTGTGCTCGCTCGCAAGTAACCGATTTCGCCAACCGCCAGCGCGTAGCCCGGATGAAGCGCAGCGCAATCCGGGATGGTCGGTCGGCACATGGTGCGCCAACGGCCGATCTCTTGGCGTTGACCCG
>PEUI01000065.1 GCA_002785585.1 Lysobacterales bacterium CG02_land_8_20_14_3_00_62_12 | reverse complement strand
CCAGGTCGTCTTTTTGGTCGTGGCTGGAGACGCGAGCATAGGCGATGGTTTTGCGGTCTTGAGGCGCGGCGTGAAATAACTCCGGCTTGAGCTTGGCAAGATCATACCGACGCTGCCGCCCAGCTGTGCGCTCCGGGACCAGCTTGCCCTCGACCTCCCATCGGCGCAGGGTTGTAATTGACACGCCGAGTGCTTCAGAGGCTTCACCTATCGCTACATATCTATCCATAATGGATAGTATAAGTCAGTTATGGATAGGTTGCAAGTGAACTGTTTGGACCCTCTTCAACGTAGCGCCCGGCTCTCGCATTGTCTGCAGAAATCTCCCAGAACAGATCAACACCAAGCCCGGCTTGATCGCGCAAATGCAGCAAGCCTTTTATCGGATCAATGCCTTTGTAGCCAGGAATCTTCCAGCCGATACCCAGGACGGCGACGCTATCGAGTAGTTCTGTAATGTCGGTGGGGCGGTCTTGAACCTCAAGCCGCCGAAGCACGGCATCGATCCTCATCGGGATGGCTCTTAAACCAGCAATGCGATCATGCAGCAGGCGCCAGACATCAATAATGTGCTCTGGACGCTCGACGTAGAACACCAGGTGGGGAGAGCGAGTCAGCGACAAACGCAGACCGGGCAGGTTCAATTCGTGGGCGTAGCGTGGTGATCCGGTAGCCGGATGGCGACCGATGTGCGCATATGCCTGCTCCAAGGCGTCAATGAAGTCGAGCGCCGCCTGCTCAGCACCTTCGCTGAAATAGTAGGCGATCGCGTCGTCGATGTCCCGGTTGGCCAGCGTACGCGAAACGACAAACTTGACGGTTACCCGCGAGCGCCCACCTTGGCCGCCTTGCGTAGCCGATCACGCAGCCCCTCGAAGTAAGCTGGATTGACCGGGGCGGCGGGCGCAGACGCCGCGCCTGCAAGCAGGAGGCCACGCAGGTGCAGGCGATCCTGATCCTTGCGGATCATCACGCACGTACTCGCTGCTGGTGCCGTAGCAGCCTTGATTGACCTGCTCATCCACGAAGGACTTGAGTGCATCGGGCAGGGATATGTGCATTGTGCTCAAGGCTAAAGATTGGTCGGTTTGGCAAACTTTGGCGAGATTGGCTGGTGGCGACTCCACTCCGAAGATCTGGCCGATCCGGGCCGTGCCTTCCGGATGATTCAGTCGCCCAACGTCAACAAACTGGCGTTGCCGCCGGCGGCGGTGGTGTTGATGCTGAGGCTGCGTTCGGTGACGAAGCGCAACAGGTAGTGCGGGCCACCGGCCTTCGGGCCGGTGCCAGAAAGGCCCTCGCCACCGAACGGTTGCACGCCGACGACGGCGCCGATCATGTTGCGATTGACGTAGCAGTTACCGGCTTTGACGCGGCTGCTGATTTTCTCGATGGTCGCGTCGATGCGACTGTGCACGCCCAGGGTCAAGCCGTAACCGGTGGCGTTGATCTGGTCGATCACCGCGTCGATGTCCTTGCCGGAGAAGCGCAACACATGCAGCACCGGACCGAAAACTTCGCGCTTGAGAACGCCGAGCGAAGCGATCTCATAAGCACGCGGCGCGAAGAAGGTGCCGTGGCTGGTGTTGGCAGCATCAAGCGCCACCTGTTTGATCAGTTTGGCTTCGCTGCTCATCCGCAGGGCGTGTTGATCGAGCATGGATTTGGCGCGCTCGTCGATCACCGGACCCACATCGGTGGACAGCAGGCCAGGATCACCGACGACGATTTCGTCCATCGCGCCGGCCAGCATGTGGATGACTTTGTCGGCAATATCTTCCTGCACGAACAACACCCGCGCCGCCGAGCAACGCTGACCGGCGGCGCCAAACGCCGAGCTCATCACGTCCTTGACCAATTGCTCTGGCAGGGCCGACGAATCGGCGATCATCGCATTCTGGCCACCGGTTTCGGCGATCAAAACCGCCAACGCCGCTTCGCGCCCCGCCAGACTGCGATTGATCCGGCGGGCGGTTTCGGTGGAGCCGGTGAAGACCACCCCGGCCACCCGCGGGTCTTCGGTCAGCAGACCACCGACGCTGGCGCCGGTGCCCGGCACCAATTGCAGCACCGCTTCCGGAATACCGGCCGCGTGCATCAATTTGACGGCGGCATAGGCGATCAGGTTGGTCTGCTCGGCGGGCTTGGCGATCACGCTATTGCCGGTCACCAGCGCGGCCACCACCTGGCCGACGAAAATCGCCAGCGGAAAGTTCCACGGGCTGATGCAGACGAACACGCCACGACCATGCAGCGACAACTGATTGGACTCCCCGGTTGGCCCTTGGAGTGGTTCCGGCGTCGACATCAAATCGCGTGCGCGGGCGGCGTAATAACGACAAAAATCGACCGCTTCGCGAACCTCGGCAATGCCATCGCTGACGGTCTTGCCGGCCTCGCGCGTACACAGCGCAATGAACTCAGCGCTGCGCACTTCCAGTTGCTCGGCGATCTCCTCAAGGATCTGCGCACGCGCGGCGACTGGGGTGGCGTCCCAACCGGGCTGGGCGGCGGCGGCATTGTCCAGCGCCTTGGCGACACCAGCCGGCTCGGTCGCCACCCATTCGCCGATCTTGCGTCGACGATCCGCCGGATCGGTGACCGCAATCGCCGCCGCCTTGGCTTGATAACCCGCGATCAGCGGCGCCGCTGACCACGGCTTGATTGCCGCGTTGACCCGTTCGGCCAGCACCCGCAATTCATTTTCGTTGGCGAGATTGATGCCCATGGAGTTCTTCCGTTGTTGACCAAAAAGTTGCGCCGCGGTGGCGATGCGCGGATGCGCGCGTGAGACCAATGCCGAGACCACCGCAACCGGATCTTTGACCAGCTCGCTGATCGGCTGCGATTCATCGACGATACGATTGACGAAACTGGTATTGGCACCGTTTTCCAGCAGCCGCCGCACCAGATACGGCAGCAGATCTTCGTGCGATCCGACCGGCGCGTAAACCCGGCACTGGGCGCCGAGTTTGTCCGCGCCCACCACCTCGGCGTAGAGATCGCTGCCCATGCCGTGCAAGCGCTGATATTCGAACGGACGCCCGGCGGCCAAATGATGAATGGCGGCGATGGTGTGCGCGTTGTGCGTGGCAAACTGCGGATACAGGCAATCGCTGGCAGCAAACATCCGTCGCGCGCAGGCCAGATAGCTGACGTCGGTGTTCGGCTTTCGAGTGAAAACCGGAAATCCCGAGTGCCCTTCGACTTGGGCACGTTTGACTTCGGCATCCCAGTAAGCGCCTTTGACCAAACGCACACAGAGTTTGCGGCCGGTGCTGCGCGCTAGCTCGACCAGCCAGTCGATAACGAATGGTGCGCGCTTGAAATAGGACTGCACCGCCAAGCCAAAACCATCCCAACCGGCCAGGGTCGGATCACGAAACACACGCTCGATCAACTCCAGCGACAGATCCAGCCGATCGGCTTCTTCGGCATCGATGGTCAAGCCAAAGCCGTGGGCGCGCGCCAACTGCGCCAGCCGCAACACTTTCGGCGCCAGTTCCGCCAGTACCCGTGCGCGTTTGCCGAACTCGTAACGCGGATGCAGGGCCGAGAGCTTGACCGAGATCGACGGCGCGGCAAACACATCGGCATACGGACCGCGCGCGCCGATGCGCTCGATCGCCATCTGATAAGACTGAAAATAGCGCTCGGCGTCGGCTGCGGTCAGCGCCGCCTCGCCGAGCATGTCGAAGGAATGACGGTAGGCCTGGCCGGACGCTTCGGCGGCCGCATCGAGCGCCTCATCAATGCTGCGACCCATGACGAACTGGTGGCCCATGATGCGCATCGCCTGACGCACGGCGAGGCGCACCACGGGTTCACCAGTACGCGCTACCAAACGCTTGATGGCGCCCAGAAAATTGCGCTGCGTCGCTTCGGCCAAGCCGACCAGTTTGCCGGTCAACATCAGTCCCCAGGTGCCGGCGTTGACGAACAAGGAATTGCTCTTGCCCAGATGCGTATCCCAATCGGCATCGCCGAGCTTGTCGCGGATCAGGCGGTCGGCGGTGTCCGCATCGGGAATGCGCAGCAGCGCCTCGGCCACGCACATCAGCAGCACGCCTTCTTCAGAAGACAAATCGTATTCGCGCATGAAACTTTCGATGGCGCTCTGCTTGCGCGCCTTGACGCGCACCCGCGACACCAGATCGCTGGCCAGCGCCAACACCGCGTCACGCTCAGCATCGGGCATCCGCGCAGCAGCCAGCAAATCGTTCAGCGCCGCTCCCTCAGCGACCGCATAGGCCGCCTGGATACGGGCAAAACCGGGGGCACGCAGCGGCGGCAACTCCGGGGTCAACATCATCGCGAAGTCAGCCATGGATCAAAGATCTCGAACAAACGGCCTGAGCGGCCGCGGAAGCGCACAGTGTATTGAGGACCGCAGACAGAAGACAGCCGATGTTTTGGTGTCGAAGTTTGGGTGCGTAGAAACGCCCATGCCGCGCTCCGCAGGTAGCCGACAGGTTTGTCTGTGGGAGCGTCGCCGCTGCATTTTTTGCTTTTGTGGGAGCGTCGAAAAGCGTCGCGACCTGGCTATCGAAACGACAATCGCGACGCA
>PEUI01000135.1 GCA_002785585.1 Lysobacterales bacterium CG02_land_8_20_14_3_00_62_12 | reverse complement strand
GGCGATTTTTCGCTGCCCGAAGCCGCTCTGTGGTGTTTAGGACAGGCTCACTGCGGGCGGCGCGGTCCAGCCTTTTTTGTGGTGGCTACCGATCACCGTGGTGTAGATGCCGCCGCGTACGTACCATTCGGCGGTGAGGCGCATGAATCGCGGTTTGGTGGTTTTGACCAGGTCGTCCAAAATACGGTTGCTGACGGCTTCGTGGAAAGCGCCCTCGTTGCGATAGCTCCACAGGTAGAGCTTCAACGACTTTAGCTCAACGCAGATTCGGTCCGGCACGTACTCCAGATGCAGGGTGGCGAAGTCGGGTTGTCCGGTCTTTGGGCAGACGCAGGTGAACTCGGGGATCCGCATCCGGATGGTATAGTCGCGCCCCGGCTGCGGGTTCGGAAAGGTTTCCAGCGTCTTCGACGGCTTGGTGCTCACGGTCTCAAATCCTTTTTAGCAACGGGTAGGGCGCGCAAGTTAGCGGATGCCTCCGCAACCGGCAATCTGCCGGTGACGCCACTGCCAGAGAAAAGTGCGAGTCAAAATGCGACTTTCTACGATCAAACTTTCGGGCTTCAAGTCGTTTGTGGACCCGACCACGCTGGACCTGCCAACCAATATGACCGGCGTGGTTGGGCCCAATGGTTGCGGCAAATCCAACATCATCGACGCCATCCGCTGGGTGATGGGCGAGAGCGCCGCCAGCCGCCTGCGCGGCGATGCGATTACCGATGTGATCTTCTCTGGCTCCGGCAATCGCAAGCCGGTGGGCACCGCCCAGGTGGAGCTGATCTTCGACAATTCCGACGGCACCATCCAGGGCGAATACGCCAACTTCAACGAGATTTCGATCAAGCGCGCGGTCAGTCGCGATGGCCAGTCCAACTATTTCTTGAACGGCGGGCGCTGTCGGCGCCGCGACATTGTCGATGTGTTTCTTGGTACCGGCCTGGGCGCGCGCAGCTACGCGATCATCGAGCAGGGGATGATTTCGCAGATTGTCGAGGCGCGACCCGAAGACCTGCGCACGCACCTGGAAGAAGCCGCTGGCATTTCCAAATACAAAGAACGCCGCAAAGAAACCGAAGCGCGGATCAAGTCCACGCGCGAGAATCTGGATCGGCTGAATGACGTGCGCCAGGAAATCGAGAAGCAACTCGAACACCTCAATCGTCAGGCCAAGCAGGCCGAGCGTTATCAAAAGCTCAAGGGCGAAGCGACGCGGGTCGATGCCGAGCTGAAAGCGCTGCATCTGACGGCGCTGCAGGGAGAATTGGGCGAGCGTGCCGAATCCTTGCGCAGCTTTGAATTGCGCATCGAGGAACTGACCGCCGAGCAACGCAAGGCCGAGGCCGAGATCGAAGCGGAACGGGACGCGCAAGTCGCCGCCAGCGAGCACTTCAATTCGGTGCAGGCAGCGCTCTATCGGGTCGGTGGCGAGGTCGCGCGGGTCGAGCAGCAACTGCACTACAACCGGGATTTGGGCGAACGTTTGCAGCGCGCTGCCAGCGAGACCGATGCCGCTATCGTTGAGTTGAATACGCACATCGCCGCGGATCAAGGCCAGGTCGATGGCTTGCAGCAGAGCCTGGCCCAAGCCGAACCGCAACTGTCCACGTTACAGGCCGAAGCCGAATCGCGCGAGGCAACGCTGCGCCTCGCCGAGCAGGCGATCAGCGACTGGCAAGCACGCTGGGACGCCTACGCACGGGCCAGCGGCGATGCGTCGCAGGCAGCGGAAGTGGAACGCACGCGACTGAACTTCATCGACAAACAAAGTCTGGAAGCATCGCGCCGTCTGGAACAGCTCGAAGACGAACGCAAGCGGGCGGATCTGGCGGCTGTCACCGCGGCGGCAGAAGCCTTGCGCGTGCAGCAGGATGCCTTGAAGACGCGGGTCGAGGCACTGACCAGCGATCTCGAAGCACGCAAGCAGAAATTGACGCAGGGGCAAGACGATGCCCGTCAGCTACAGTCGCAATTGAGTGCTGCGCGGCAATCCCTGCAAGCGGCGCGTGGACGGCTGAGCTCGCTGGAAGCCTTGCAACACGCCGCGCTCGGACAAGAAGCTACCCGTGCGACCGAATGGTTGACGCGCATTGGTTTGGGCCAGGCGGCGCGGTTGGGTGCTGTGCTGCAGGTCGATGAGGGTTGGGAGCGCGCGGTGGAAACCGTGCTCGCTGGCTGGCTTGATGCGGTGATGGCGCCGCAGCCTTTGCAGACGCTCGAACAATTGGGCGATCTCGGTGCTGCCAATGTCGCCTTGATGCAGCCGGGTGTCGGCGGCGAATCGCCGCCGGAGACCTTGGCCGCCAAGGTGCGCGGACCGGCCGCGGTTACCGCTTTGTTGGCGCGGGTGCGGGTGGCCGATTCGCTGGCGAGTGCCGCCACCGTGGCGCCCACGCTCGGCGCTGGCCACTCGGTGATTACCGCCACCGGCGAATGGCTGGGGCCGGATTGGATGCGCGTACTCCGTGCCGATCAGGCGCAGATGGGTGTGCTCTCGCGCGAACGCGAAATTCAGTCGCTGCAAGCCAGCAGCGCGCAGTTGCAGCAGGAAGTTGATGGCATGCTGGCGCGGCAAGAACAATTGCGTCTGCAATTGCTGCAAATCGAGGGCGACCGCGATGGGGCCCAGCGCGAGCTCTACACCGGGCATCGGCAATTGGCCGAAGTGGCCGGCCAGATCCATAGCGAGCGCGGCAAGCTCGACGCCATGCAAGCGCGCATGCAGAAGATCGGCAGCGAAATCGAAGAATTGCACCAGCGCCTGGACCAGGTCCAATCGGAGGCCCGTGCCGCCCGCAGCAAACTGGATGCCGCGGTCGCCAGCATGGGCGATCAGGAGCAACTGCGCCAGCAACTGGACCAGCAACGGCGGCAGTTGCTGGAACAGCGCGAAGACGCCCGTGCCGGCCAACACGAAGTCAGCGAGGGCGTGCATCAGCTGGCGTTGCGGATCGAATCCCGACGCACGGCACTGACCTCGCTGATGCAGTCGATCGGTCGTCTCGGCGGGCAACTGGGCACGCTCGAAACGCGTCGTGGCGAACTCGCGGCACAGATCGCCACCAGTGCCGATCCGACGTTGCAGCTAGAAGCCGAACTGCGCACTTATCTCGATCAACGTCTGTTGGTCGACAAGCAACTGGTGGAAGCGCGCCAGTTGTTGGAAGCCCGCGATCTGGTCTATCGCGGCCTGGAAGCCGAGCGGCATCGGATCGAACGCGACCTGGCCAGTGTCCGTGACCGGCTGACTGCGGTGCGACTGGATGCACAAAGTTTGTCGCTGCGCGCCAGCGGCCACGCCGAAGCAATTGCCGCTGCCGGGTTCACCGCCGAAACCGTCGTCGCCGAACTCGCAGCAAGCGCCAACGTGGCCGATTGGCAAACCCGGTTCGACGAGCTGGAACAGAAGATCAAGCGACTGGAGCCGGTCAACCTGGCGGCCATCCAGGAATACGCCGAGCAATCCACCCGCAAACAATATCTGGACGCGCAACTGCTGGATCTGACCTCGGCACTGGAAGTACTGGAAGGCGCCATCAAGAAGATCGACAAGGAAACCCGCACCCGCTTCAAAGAGACCTTTGACCGCGTCAACAGCGGCTTGCAGGAGCTATTCCCGCGCCTGTTCGGCGGCGGCCACGCTTATCTGGAACTCACCGGCGAAGACCTGCTCGACACCGGCGTCTCGATCATGGCGCGGCCGCCCGGCAAGCGCGTCACCAGCATCAGCTTGTTGTCCGGTGGTGAGAAAGCGCTGACCGCGGTCGCCCTGGTGTTCTCGATTTTTCGCCTCAACCCGGCACCGTTTTGCCTGCTCGATGAGGTCGATGCACCGCTCGACGAGGCCAACGTCGGCCGCTTTTGCAGCATGGTCTCGGAGATGTCAGAACAGGTGCAGTTTTTGTTTGTGACCCACAACAAATCGACCATGGAAGCCGCCTCGCAACTGTGCGGCGTTACCATGCGCGAAGCCGGCGTATCGCGCTTGGTTTCGGTCAGTTTGGACGAGGCCGCCAAGCTGGCCGGCGCCGCCTGAGGAGACCCCATGGACCCGTGGATTTTGCGTGCCGTCATCCTGTTGTTGGGCGCCATTCTGCTGCTGGTGATCTATCTGCGTGGCCGCCCCAGTGCTTCCCAGGGGCAGCGTCGACTGGTCAAGAAAGCGGAGCGGGTCGAGCCCAGCGTCGGCGCGATGCCGACCGCGCCCACGGCGGAGTTGGAGCCCGGCCTGCGCGCTGAACTTGATCGCCTGCAACAACAACTGGTCAGCGACGCCGACTTGAGTGATCCAGACGCCGCGGCGCTGGCCGCTCGCCGTGACGTGGCGGACGCCAGCGCGGCGTTGCGCTCGCAGGTCGGGCTGCGCACGCAAGCGCAGATT
>PEUI01000208.1 GCA_002785585.1 Lysobacterales bacterium CG02_land_8_20_14_3_00_62_12 | reverse complement strand
CGCGCATGGCGATCGCCTCGCGGGCGGCGGCCATGCCCTGCTGGTGACAGTAAGCGTCACTGTCAGGCAAATGCTCGGCAATCGCTGCCCGCAAATGGCTGGGCGTCTCGAAACCAAACAACGCCGGGTTGCCGATGTTGAGCTTGATGATGGCGTGGCCCTGCTGTTCGAGTTCCAACGAACGCCGGGCCAATTCACCGCGAATTTCATAACGCACCTCGTGCAGGCAGGCAGCGGTGCTGATCTGGCGTTGTGGCATGGCGACCGGTCTCGTGCTTGGGGCAATCGCTGGATGCTAGTGGCGACCCGGTGGAGTTTCCAATAGCGCGCGTCGGCGCTTACGCCACCGTCAGCAAATTGCCAGCGTCCAGTTGGCCGCGAGATCGATGTCGGCAGCGCGCAGCCGTGACTGATGACAGGGGATGAAACCTTGCCGCGCCAATCCGCATCTATGGCCTTGACCCGAAGCAGGTCGACGTTGGCAACCAGCACGCTAGTTCATGACTTCCTGCCTATGGTGATCCTCTGACATGGTGTTATAGTTAGCTACAACACCGTGCAACCACCCCCGCCAGCCAAGGAGTCCGCCATGGACCGTTTCGAAAAAATCCTCTTCAGTGCCCTTGCCGAAGTCTTGGATAAAGTCTGGTCAGACCAGATTGCAGCGACCAATACCGCAGAAAAAGCGACTAACGTCGCCGAATACGACACTAAATGAACCGAAAACCCGATTATCAAAGGCCTCCCATGACGACCTCTTCGCTGCTGCGCGCGCTGACGCTTGGTTTCACGCTGGTCACGCTTAATGGCTGCGGCGCCTCCGGTGCCGTCAGCACTGCCGACGCCGAGCCCCGGGTTGGGGTTCAGGTGCAAACCGTGGTCCAAGGCGACTTGGTGCAGACCCTGACCAGCACGGCGGTGCTCGAAGCCCGCCGCAACGCCAGCGTGGTCGCCGAGACCAGCGGTCAAGTCCTGGTGGTGCTGGTCGAAGAGGGCGACACGGTCAGCAAAGGCCAGCTACTGGCGCGATTGGATGGCGACCGCGCCCGCCTGCAAGTGGCGCAGGAGCGCGCATTGCAACGGCGCCTGAGCCACGACAACGACCGCAGCATCCAACTGGAGGCGCGGGCGATGATCAGTGGTGAAGCGATGGAACGCGCACGCTTCGACCTGGCCGCACAAACCGCGACCCTCGAGCTGGCCGAACTGGAATGGGCACACCGCGAGATTCGCGCCCCGTTTGCCGGGGTGATTACCCGCCGCCACATCAAACCCGGACAAACCCTGGCGCTGCACGCCGCCGCTTTTGAACTGGCCGATTTTTCCGCACTGGAAGCGCGCCTCTCGGTGCCCGAGGCGGCGCTCGCCGCGCTCGCTCCCGGACAAGCGGCCGAGCTCATTGCCGATGCGTTTCCGGGGATCGGTTTCCGCGCCAAGGTGGCCCGGGTGGCAGCGGTGGTCGATGGCAAGAGTGGCACCGCGCCGGTGGTGCTGGATGTTGAGGAAACCGGCACGCCGCTACGCCCCGGCCAGCTGGTCCGGGTCCGGCTGCAATTTGCGCGGATCGCCGCCGCCGTACTGCTGCCAAAAGCGGCGGTGATCGCGGCCGGCGTCGAACCCTATGTATTTGTCATCGACCAGGGCATCGCCCACCGCCGCGCCGTGGCCCTTGGTCCGGAACAAGGGGATCGGGTGCAGGCGCTTAGCGGTGTCGATCCGGGCAATGAAGTTGCCGTGCTCGGACAAAATCAACTCAGCGACCAGGACCGGGTCAGCGTGATTCGCTCACCCGCGCTGGCGACCGTCGATGCGGTGGCGGCGCGCTGATCGAGCAGCGGCAAGTGGCCCGTGCACCCGCCAGCGGCGGGCCTCTGGGCGTTGCCCGGTGCGCGATCACCTGATCGCGACCGCGCCGGGCACGACCGCTCACATCGCCGCCACCCCGCGGCTGATCGCGACCACGCCGGTACGGCTCAGCTCCACCAACCCAAGCGGAATCATCAGTTCGATGAAAGCTTCGATCTTGACCGGCGAACCGGTGACTTCGAAAGTAAAACTGGTATGCGTAATGTCGATCACGCGGGCACGAAACACCTTCGACAAACGCAGCGCTTCGGCGCGTTGATCGCCTTCGCCGAGCACTTTGATCAGCGCCATCTCGCGCTCTACACCGGGGTGCTCGCTGCCCAGTTCGACGACGCGGTGCACCGGCACCAGCCGCCCGAGCTGCGCCTTGATCTGTTCGATCATGGCTTCACTGCCGCGGGTGACGATGGTGATCCGCGAGGTGTGTTTCAGATGGTCGGTCTCGGCCACCGTCAACGACTCGATGTTGTAGCCACGGCCGGCAAACAGGCCGACCACGCGCGCCAAGGCGCCGACTTCGTTATCGACCAGAATCGACAGCGTGGCTTTTATCTCACGCGCCTTGGTGTCGATCAAAAAATAGGCAGAAGCAGGTTGTTCGGACATGGCAGACACTCCGGGTCTAGACCAGCATGCGGCCGGCGGCGGAGACGCCGACGCCAATCGCGGTGTCGGGAAGAATCATTTCATCGTGGGCCGCGCCGGACGGAATCATCGGCAGACAGTTTTCGGTCTTGTCGACCACGCAGTCGAAAATAACCGGGCCATCGTGGTCAAGCATTTCAACGATCCTGGCGTCCAGCTCGGCGGGCGTGGTGGCGCGAATACCCTTGGCGCCATAGGCCTCGGCCAGCTTCACAAAATCCGGTAGCGCCTCCGAGTAGGAATGCGCATAACGCCCGCCGTGCAACAACTGTTGCCACTGCCGAACCATACCCATGTATTCGTTGTTGAGGATAAAAACCTTGATCGGCAATCGGTACTGCACGGCGGTGGAGATTTCCTGCATGGTCATTTGCACACTGGCCTCGCCAGCGATATCGATCACCAGCGCCTGCCGGTGCGCCACCTGCACGCCGACCGCCGCCGGCAGTCCATAGCCCATGGTGCCGAGCCCGCCCGAGCTCATCCAGCGATTGGGTTGTTCAAAGTGATAGTGCTGGGCGGCCCACATCTGGTGCTGGCCAACTTCGGTGGTGATGTAGGTATCGCGCGTGCGGGTCAGTTGATACAGCCGCTCCACGGCGTATTGCGGTTTGATGCAATCGGCGCTTTGTTGATAAGACAACGACTGCCGGGCACGCCAGCCGAAGATGTCGTCCCGCCACGCCGCCAGCCGGGCGGCATCGGGCTCGGGCTGGGTTTTCCACAGCGCGATCATGGCCGCAAGCACCTCGGCACAATCGCCAATGATCGGCACATCAACACGCACATTCTTGTTGATCGACGAGGGATCGATATCGACATGAATCTTCTTCGATCCGGGCGAAAACGCATCCAATCGGCCGGTGACGCGATCATCGAAACGGGCACCGATATTGATCATCAGGTCGCAACGGTTCATCGCCAGATTGGCTTGGTAAGTACCATGCATGCCGAGCATGCCCAGCCAGTTTGGATCGCTGGCCGGAAACGCGCCCAGGCCCATCATGGTCGAGGTCACCGGGAAGCCGGTCAGTGCCACCAACTCGCGCAGCAGCGCGGCCGCGCGCGGTCCTGAGTTGACGACGCCGCCGCCGGTATAAAACACCGGACGACGGGCGCTGCGCAAGTACTCGACGGCCTGCGCAATACGCGCCGGATCGCCTTTGGTACACGGTCGATAGGTGCGGTGCACGATGTTCGACGGCCCGCTGTAATCACCGCGACGGAATTGCACATCCTTGGGAATATCCACCACCACCGGGCCGGGTCGACCGGTGCGGGCGATGTAGAAGGCATCGTGCAAAACCCGCGCCAGATCGTTGACATCCTTGACCAGAAAATTGTGTTTGGTGCAGGCGCGGGTGATGCCGACGGTATCGCATTCCTGAAACGCATCGGTGCCGATCAAATGCGAGGGCACCTGGCCGGTGATGCAGACCAGGGGAATCGAATCCATCATGGCGTCGGTCAGGCCGGTAATGACATTGGTGGCGCCCGGCCCCGAGGTCACCAGCAGGACGCCGACCTGGCCGGTCGAACGGGCGTAGCCTTCGGCTGCGTGCGCCGCCCCTTGCTCATGGCGGACCAGGATATGTTCGATGACTTCCTGCTGAAACAGCGCATCGTAAATCGGCAGAACGGCGCCGCCGGGATAGCCAAAAATATGCCGCACGCCTTGATCGGCCAACGCCCGCACAACGATTTCAGCACCGCTAATCTGGTTTTCACTCATAGGATTTCGCCAGCAAGCAAAAGGCCGTCACGGCCGTGGAGGCCCTGCGTCGATCGCCCGAAAGCATCGAATCAGGAATGTTTCGAGTCAGCTCGTCACCACGGTGATCGCCACCCAGCGACTCACCGCCCGCAAACTCGTCTGCATGGCTAATACCAGCACTCGTTAGGTTTGGGAACCTAATCGACCGCGGGCCCGAAGGAGACTTTGTCCGCAGGGCATGGGGTAGCGCGTAGGTCGGATCAAGCCGCTGCCGCAAAACATCCATCGCCTCGGTGCCGGGCGGCGGATCCGACATGACAGCGGGG
>PEUI01000089.1:4169-5224 GCA_002785585.1 Lysobacterales bacterium CG02_land_8_20_14_3_00_62_12 | reverse complement strand
CAGGCAAACCACCTGGCTATCCGCGTGCAGACCCCAGGCCGAAAGCGTGGCAGAGAATGCCTCAGCGCTCGGCAGTGGATGGCGCCCCAATCCGCTTTGACGGTGATCAGAAAGTTGCTCATCCAGATGTGCATAAACCGCACCCGGCAGATGGCCACGATGATATTCGGCGGCGCCCGCCGCCGGATCGGCGAGATCAAAACGACAATCGACGATCAACCAATGGGGATCGTCAAGGTGCTGCTGCAGGGACGCTGCCGAACACAGGGTTTCAGACATCGACACAGGCCTCCAAACGATCCCGCAAATTGATCAACATGGTGGCGGTCGCGCCCCAGACGCGACGACCATCGCAGTCGAATTCGTGAATGCTGCGCAGGCGCCCACGGTACTCGATGTCGCGCCGACCGGCGCGGGCAGGATCCAGAAAGTGCGTCAGCGGCAACTCGAATGCCTCGGCAACCTCATTGTGCTGAAGCGCCAGCGTAAACCCGGGGCGCAGACGCGCCACCAACGGCAGCACCCGATAGTTGCTGATGGTTTCGAACGGGTCCAAAAAGCCGATCGGTTCGATCCACTCCGCGCCAACGCCGACTTCTTCCAATACTTCGCGCAGGGCAGCGTTCACTGGGCCGGTATCGGACGTTTCCATCCGGCCACCGGGGAAGCTGATCTGACCCGCGTGATGCGCCAGATGGTCGGTACGGCGGGTCAACAGTATGGTCTGCCGGTCACCATAATCGATCAACCCGACCAACACCGCCGCCGGCACCAACTGCGACTGGGCCGGCAATAGATCGGCTAGTTCCGCATGATTCAATCCCGGTCCGGTTGGCGGCGCCGACAACGCATGCAAAGCACGGCGCAATCGCAGGAACAGCGCGGCGCTGTCAATTCCTTCGCGCACCGGTTTGCGCAATGGCAATACTTCGTAAATGAGTCGCCAGCGTTCGGCTTCGCTCATGCTGGACCAACGCGAGATCTCCTCGCCGGTACGGGCACAGCCAACACAGAAGCCGTTGCCAGCCAATTCGCAGACGCCGATACAGGGCGTG
>PEUI01000089.1:0-4105 GCA_002785585.1 Lysobacterales bacterium CG02_land_8_20_14_3_00_62_12 | reverse complement strand
GGCGGCCGATGCTGGTTGTGCGACGCCTTACCGACCCGGCACGGCGTCGCTTGCCGCTGATTCGGCAGGCCAGGTTACGGCCATGATCGGCCGTAACGTGTTTGCCTGGGCGGTACTAAAGAAATCGCGCGACGACTTACTTGACGTCGACCAGCTTGATCTCGAACACCAGCGCCTCGTTCGGGCCAATCGGACCCTGACCGCGCATGCCGTAGGCATGCTCGGGCGGCAGGAAAATCTGCCAATGATCGCCGACCTTCATCAACGGCAGCACTTCCTGCCAGCCACCAAGCACCGAATCCACTTTGAACGTCGACGGTTCGCCACGCGCAAACGAAGAGTCAAACTCCAGACCACTCGACAGCGAACCACGGTAATGCACGCTGACTTCGCTGGTCTTCAGTGGGCGCTTGCCGGTGCCGTCTTCGATCACCCGATACTGGATGCCACTGGGCAAGGTCACGATGCCTTTTTTGACCTTGTTTTCGGTCATGAACTTGTCGCTCTTGATCTTGTTGGCTTTGGCCAGCGCCTCGTACTTGGCAACCGCTTCGGCCTTCAGCTTGCCGCTCATTTTCTCCAAGGCGTCTTTCATCGCTGCCGGTTCCACCGTGGGCGGACGCTTGGCCAGGCCATCCTGCAAGCCTTTGATGACGGTCGCCAGATCCACGTCCAGTTTTTTCTCGACAAAGTCACCGCCAATTTCATAACCGATCGAATAGCTCAACTTGCCCTTGTCGGTGGTGGTGTCCTGCGCGAGCACGTTGCCCGCCATCAATGCCGCCAAAGCGACGGTTCCGAAACGCAACATCATGGGGAGATCTCCTAAGTTGAACCACAAATTTCGCGGAAGGCGAAAGACCGGGCATTCTACAGAAGCCATCGAGCTGCCGCCATCGCCAGTCTGAACCGCGGCATCAGTGCCCGGTTAACGCTAAAAGTTCCCCGCTGAAAGCTTCCAGACTGGTGAGCGGGCAATAGCCACCGGTGGCTTTTGCCGTCTGCCCGCGCTTGCCACCGGCTACACTGGCCAGCTCCCCACTCAAGATCGCGCCGCCATGCCCTTCAAAACGCTTTCGATCACCGACCAACCGGCGATCCGCACCATCACCATCCAGCGGCCGGAAAAGCTCAACGCCCTTGATCGGGCAACCATCGTCGAGTTGCGCCAGGCCTTTGCCGACGTTGCCAGTAGCACGGAGATTCGTGTGGTGGTGCTCACCGGTGCGGGTCCGAAAGCCTTTGTGGCCGGCGCGGATATCGCCGAATTGGCCGCCCTGAGTGCGCCGCAGGCTCTGGAGTTTTCCCGGTACGGTCAGTCGCTGATGACCACCATCGAGCGCCTCGGCAAGCCGGTCATCGCCAAAATCAACGGTTTTGCCTTGGGCGGCGGACTCGAACTCGCCATGGCCTGTCATCTGCGGATCGCCGCCGATAGCGCCAAACTCGGTCAGCCCGAAATCAATCTGGGCGTCATGCCCGGATTCGGTGGCACCCAGCGCTTGGTGCGACTAGCCGGGCGCAGCGCGGCACTGGAACTCTGCCTGTTGGGGGCGCCGATCACGGCGGCGCGGGCGCTCGCGCTCGGCATCGTCAATCGCGTGGTGGCAGCCGAGCAACTGGATGCCGAAGTGGCGGCGCTCGCCAGCCAGCTTGCCGCAGCAGCACCGCATGCGCAGAACGGCATCCTGCAAGCGATTGTGCTGGGCAGCGAAGCCGCCATCGAAATTGGCCTGGACTACGAGGCCCAGGCGTTTGCGGTGACCGCGGCAACCGACGACAAACGCGAAGGCACCAGTGCCTTTCTGGAGCGCCGCAAACCGGTGTTTGTGGGTCGCTGATCGCGGCAGACGCCATCCGCAAGGGCATTGCCAGATGCACGAGCGGATGAAAAAACGTCCACCCAGCGCTGCAAATACTTCGGTTTTGCTTTCCTGCTCGCGCTTACCGTGACAGAATCCCCCGCCTTGCCGGGCCAGACCCGGCAACCTTCAAGAAACCAAGAAGTCACGAATGAGCAAAGACGATCAGATTGAGATGGAAGGCACCGTACTTGAGTCGCTGCCAAATACCGTGTTTCGCGTAAAACTCGAGAACGGTCACGTCGTCACCGCCCACATTTCCGGGCGCATGCGCAAGAACTACATCCGCATCCTTACCGGCGACAAGGTCAAGGTCGAGATGACTCCCTACGACCTGACCAAGGGTCGCATCAGCTACCGCATGAAGTAGGGTGGACCGAACGGATGCAAGCAGGCCGTAGGGTGGGTGCAAACCACCGAGCCCGGCGCGACCAGAATGGTGGGTTTGCACCCACCCTACGGAAATTGGCTAGGGCGTGCTGGCGTTGCGGGTCTGCATGGGCACTGGCGCTGAGCGGCCGTTGGCCGCCCACAAATCGAACATGAACTGGGCGCGGGTCTGCGTGCGCGGTCCAGTGGCGAGCGGCGGGCGCGCCGACTGGCACATCAGGTTCTCACTGGGAATGGCGTTTTCAATCGCTTGATTGTTGAGAAACTCGAGGTAGTCCTTGCTCGCGATCTGGTGCAGCAATTGCACTTGCACGCTGATCGGCGTGGCGGTGGCGGGCGCCACCGGAATCACTACCTCCAGGTCATCGTAATTGACCAGTTTGCCGGACCCAAGACTGGTCTCTGGATAGCTGTGCGCCACCGGTCGCAGTTCCAGATCGTTGCCACCCTTAAAACCGCGCGGCGGGATGCGGTTGTCCTTGGCGATGCAATTGTTGAGCGCAAAATGAAAGGTCTTGCGGTTGAGCCCGTCCCGAATATCGCAGTGGCTGGTCAGCGGATTCCAGATACCTTGCTGCACTTCATAGACCCGCGCCTGGGCATCTTCGGTCAGCACGCCGCTGGCCGCGTCGTAAGCGCCGCTTTCGAAAATCAACGCGCCGTTGGCATCGCGCGCCTGCACGTTCAGCCACATGCGGCGCCCTTCCGAATAGCCCGTGGGCAGCTTGTGGCCGCTCAAGTTGGTAACCCGCACGCGCGCAATCAAATTGCTGCCCGCGCCGGCGAATGGATCCAGCGTCAGTGCCAAGTCGGCGCTCTGCCCTTGCAGCAGGGAAAGCGTGCGCTGGATCGATTGCTTGATCTCCAGCTCGCGGGAGAGACCGCTGGTGCCCGCATACAGATCGCGAATCAGCCCGAGCACCCAGCTATTGGCGCCGACAAAATCGTGACGATCCAGTTTGCCGACGCGGCTGCCCGGATCGTTCTGCTGACACGCCATGGTCTCCGGATCGGTGCTTTCCGGCATGTGGCAGGACTGACAGCTACCGCCGTAGCGAATCGCCCCGGACGCCGGTTCATCGAAGGCAAAGCCATCGACAAAAATTTTGTCGCCAAAATCGCTCTGCCGCCATTCGCTAAAGGTGCGTTCAATTGGGAAGGGAATGCCGGTATCGGTGCCGGTATCGTCGATCAAGGTACGCGCTGGTCCAGCGCTGGTGATCGGCGTGGTGACGTCGTGGCAACTACCGCAGAACTCGCCTTTTTCTACGAATGCCGACCAGGCATAGACATGCGGGGGCGGCGTGATTCCCGCTTGCGGATAGCGGTACGGACCAATCCGACAGGGACCGGTATCGCCATTGCAATCGAGACTGTCGTCGATCACCAGATTGCCGCTGTCTCGGCGCGCGCCAAGCGGCAAGGCACCGCGTTCCACCTGCCGATGACAAAGATGGCAACCGATGCCGCCGTAGTCATTGCCCGAGAATTCGGCGTCGTCATGATCGCCAATCAGCAGACAGCCGTTGGCCCCATTGATTGGCGCGCCGGTAACACTCTTGGCGACGCGGCCGCCAAACCAACCGTCCGGGCTGTGGCAACGCAGACAGTAATCGCCGACGCCGGGTACATCGTTGTTGGCCACATCCAGCGCCGCCCAGAACAGCGGATCGCGACCGGCGTGCGCCATCATCGAGCCGGCCCAAGTGCTGTGCGGCATGAACGCGCGTTGATTGCCGCCAAATCCCGCATGGCACCCAAAGCACTCGCCCGAAGGCAGCAATTCATAATCCAAACCAGGCTGGGTGCCATGCGGCGTGAAGTCAGTGACGGCAGGCGTGCCCGCACGCAGC
>PEUI01000285.1 GCA_002785585.1 Lysobacterales bacterium CG02_land_8_20_14_3_00_62_12 | reverse complement strand
TGAACTCGTTGTTGCACGGCTTCGACGGCCGCGAACACGGCCATATCCAGATTTCTGCGGCGATCGAAGCGGACGTGGTGCTGCTGCAATACCGCGACGACGGCCGTGGCATGGATGCCGCTACGCAACGCCGCGTGTTCGAGCCGTTTTTCACCACCAAACGCGGCCAAGGCGGCAGCGGCCTCGGCATGCATATCCTGTTCAATCTGGTTACCCGCCTGCTCGGCGGCAGTGTGCAATGCGAGAGCGCCCCCGATCAGGGGGTCTGCTTCAGCATGCGGTTCCCGAAGGACGCCGCGCACCCGGCGTAACCGTCTCCGCTCGGCGACTCAATCCGGCAGTTGGCTGCGGATCGCCATCGCTTGGTCCCAGTGGGCAAACAGCAACGCCACTAGCTTCGGATCGAACTTGATGCCGCTTTGCTGAGCGATGAAATCGCGGATCGCCTGGTCGTCCCAGGCCAGCTTGTAGCAACGCTTGCTGCCGAGCGCATCGAAGACGTCGGCGAGCGCGGTAATCCGGCCACCAATCGAAATCTGCTCGGCTTCCAGGCCGCGCGGATAACCACTGCCGTCCCAGTTTTCGTGGTGGTCCAAAGCGATGATCGACGCCAGTTGCAGCAGTGGCAGCCGGGAACCCGACAACCAATTGGCCCCCAGGCTGGCGTGGGTTCGCATGATGACGGTTTCAGCGGCGGTGTGTGGTCCGGGTTTGTTGAGCACGACATCGGGAATGCCGATCTTGCCGATGTCGTGCAGCGGCGCGGCATAGCGCAACATCTCGCGGGCCTGACTCTCCAAACCGACCGCGCCGGCCAGCAAGTCGGCCACCAGACCGACGCGCTTGACGTGGGCCAAGGTCTCGCGTGATCGGCTTTCCGCCAAACCGGCGAGCAGCGTCACCATTTCGACCTGGCCCTCGAACAGCTCGCGTTGCAGGTGCAGATTTTCGAAGGCGATGGAGACGTTGGTGCAGAACACTTCGACCAATTTCATGTCCAGCGGTGACAGATTCCAGGCCTCGCCCACGTACAGCAGGCTTTCGGTACGGTGGCTGTCGGTGAAATGCAGAACGTAATGATCCTGGGTGATCTGGTGGCGCTTTTGGCCGTAAGCCAGGCGTAGCGATTGCGCGATCTGCGGCGGCAGCGATTCGTCGGCATTGGCGTTGATAAATCGGGAGTACTCGCCGGTGGCCGCGGTCACAATAAAGTGATCGGGCGCGGTGGCGTCTGGCTTGGCGACCTTGCAGTACAGCGCACCGCGTTCCATGCCGACCAGGTTGGTCAATTGCGACAGTACCGCCGAGGCAAACTCGTGCGACTCGTGCAACGAAAAAATCTTGGCCGAGGCTTCGATCACCCGTTCCAGGCCGCGCTTGTTGGCTTCGATGGTCATGATGTCGCGGTGCGCGCGCAGCGTGGCGTACATCATCGTCGACAATTTCTGCGCGGTAAGTTCGGTTTTTTCCTTGTAATCGTTGATGTCGTAATCGGCGATCACGCTTTGCTCCGGCGCCTGCCCGGGTTGCCCGGTGCGCAGCACGATGCGCACAAAGTGATTGCCGAGCTCCTCGCGGACAAAGCGCACCAGATCCAGTCCGGCGTGGTCGGTTTCCATCACCACGTCGAGCAGCAACACCGAGATATTGTCGTGCTCGCGCAGTCGGTTGCGGGCTTCCTGCGCGCTATAAGCATGCAGGAACTCGATGGCACGACCTTCAAAGCGGAAATTGGACAACACCAAGCGGGTGACGTTGTGTACCTCGGGCTCGTCATCGACGATCAGCACTTTCCAATTGGGCAGTGCGGCGCTTGCTTCAGGTGCAAACCAGTTGTCCACCGCGCTACTCCCCGCCAGTCATCGCTGGCACCGAACATAGCAGCGAACCCCGCTGCTCTGCCAGCCACTGTCACTGGCGCGATTGCGCTGGCGGCAGTGACCGGTGGTGTTCATGCCAGTTCGATGCCGGTCAGTCGGCGCAGGGCGGTTTGGTAGTTGGCGCGGGTGGCATCGATAATCGCCTGCGGCAATCGGGGTCCGGGCGCGGTTTTGTTCCAGTCCAGCGTTTCCAGATAGTCACGGACAAATTGTTTGTCGTAGCTGGGCGGACTAGCGCCCGGCCGATAGCTGTCGGCGGGCCAAAACCGCGACGAATCCGGCGTCAACATTTCGTCCATGACCAACAGCCGACCAGCATCATCCAGGCCGAACTCCAGTTTGGTGTCGGCGATCAGGATGCCGCGCGCGCTGGCGTAACCCGCGGCAAATTGGTAGATGTTGAGGGTGGCCGCGCGGACCTGTTCGGCAAGCGCCCCGCCGATCCGTTCGACCAGCGTGTCGAAGCTGATGGTTTCATCGTGATCGCCCAGTGCGGCTTTGGTGGAGGGCGTAAAAATGGGGCTGGACAATAGCTCGGCTTGACGCAGACCGGCGGGCAGCCGGATTCCCGCGACCTGGCCGCTGGCCTGATAATCCTTCCAGCCCGATCCGATCAGATAACCGCGCACAATCGCTTCCACCGGCAGGGCGTGCAAACGCCGGGCGATGACACTGCGATTTTCATAGAGCACGACATCGGCGCCGCGCGGCAAGGCGTCGCGCACGCGTTTGCCGGTCAGGTGATTGGGCATCAGTTGGGCGGTCTGCTGAAACCAGAAATTGGACATCCGGGTGAGGATTTCGCCCTTGCCTGGAATCGGGTCGGGCAGCACGACATCGAACGCGGATAAACGATCGGTGGCCACGATCAGCAGTTCGTTTTTGGGCAAGGCGAAAACATCGCGCACCTTGCCACGATGGATCAAGGTCAACTCGGCGAGTTGCGTTTGGGCGAGGACTCGAGACATCGGCGGCAGCTCCGGAGTACCCGGCGATTGTAACCGTAGTCGGCGCTCGACCCGGGTCCAGTGAAGGCGCTTGCTATCATCCGCGAATGCCGACCACTCGCTACCGAAATCTTCAGCCCAGTGCCAACGTTGGCGGATGGGCGCACGACTGCAGCAGGCGCCGCCGACCCCAGCCCACCAGCGCTTTTGCCCTCCGCCACGATCGGCGTTGCCAATGAGTTGGGCCAACGCCTTGATTGGCGCCGTGCTCGGTTGGATCTTGCTGCGCCATCCGCTTGGCGCGGTGATCGGCGCTGTGCTCGGGCAGTGGCTGGGGCCACGCTGGCCCGACCAGATCGGCGCGACGCCAGCCCGTCTGCTGGAACCGCTGTTTGCGCTGGCCGGTGCCTTGGCCAAAGCCGATGGTCGGGTGTCCGCGGCGGAAGTGGCCGCTACCGAACGCTGGATGGATCGATTGCAACTGGACAACTCCCGGCGTCGACAGGCGATCAGCGCCTTTGATGGCGGCAAGCAGGCCGGTTTTCCGAGTGAAGTTCGCGCCCGCGAACTGGCGCGCTGCTGTGCGCAACGCCTGGATCTGAAACTGATGGCGCTCGGCGCTCTGCAACAGATCGCCGCTGCCGATGGTGCGGTCGATCCACGCGCCGCCGACCTGCACGCGCGCATCGTTGCCTGGCTGGAAGTGCCAGACGTGTTGTGGCGGCAAGCCGCAGCCCAGTTCGACGCCGGTCCGGCGTCTGCCACCAGCGCCAGCACGGCCGACTATGCGTTGCTCGGATTGACCGCCAACGCCACCGATGCCGAAGTCCGGCGGCGTTACCGGCAACTGTTGGCGCGTCACCACCCGGACAAATTGTCGGGGCCCAAGGTGACCGCGGCCGAACGCGCTGCGGCTGGCGAGCGCACGCGCCAGTTGATTGCGGCCTACGAACGCATCAAAAACGCGCGCGGATTGGTCTGATCCGCGTCGCTTGAACGCGGTCGCGATCAGTCGTTGGCGCTGTGGATCAAGTCAGCGCTGGGCTTGCGGAAGCGCAAAGTCATTCGATCCGATTCGCCGATCGCCAGATATTGCGCGCGATCTTTTTCGCCCAGCCGCAGCGTCGGCGGCAGCGACCAAACCCCGGCTTCGTGGTTGGCGTCATCCAGCGGGTTGGCATTGATCTCGCTGCGCGCTTCCAGCACAAAACCGGCAGCCTCGGCCAGGCCGATCACATACGCCTCGGTCAGATAGCCGGACTTCAACGTGGCGGCGAGCGTGGTCCCCGGTTTGGCCCGATGGTCGACCACGCCAAGTACGCCGCCGGGTTTGAGTGCGGCGAAAAACGCCTTGAACCAGGCATCGGCATTGCCGCCAATGGCCCAGTTGTGGACATTGCGAAAAGTGACGATGGCGTCTTCGCTCTCGGCGCTGCCGAAGGCCGGTGCCTTGCTGTTGATCGGCAGCAACTGCACGTTGCCGTAAAGCTCGGGGCGGGCGCTGACCTTGGCGCGCAACTGCGCGTTCAGATCGGCGTAAAACTTGGGAAAATCGGGGCGACTGTCGTCCCAGATGGCGGCGCTGAAGTGACCTTTGGCCTGCACGTAGGGGGCAATGATTTCACTGTACCAACCGGCGCCGGGGGTGATTTCGAGCACCCGCAGCGACGGCGTGATACCGAAAAAAGCGAGGGTCGCTTCGGGATGCCGAAAGCG
>PEUI01000205.1:6570-8825 GCA_002785585.1 Lysobacterales bacterium CG02_land_8_20_14_3_00_62_12 | reverse complement strand
CACCGACCCGTTGGATGACCAAACTGCTGGGCGCGGTGACGCTGGGCGGATCGTTGACGGCGGCGAAGACGATGCTGCGCGTGTCGCTGTCGGTTTGCGCACCACCACTGCCGCTGGCGCCGCCATCGTTGCTGCTGATGGTCAGCGTGATCGTGTTGGTGTTGTTGGCGGCGGGGGCGTATTGCGGCTGGGAAGCCGCGCTGGCGAGATAACTGTTGAGGTTGCTCAGGCTGCCACTCAAAGCGAGGGCGTTGCTGCCACTGCCGCTGGCGCTGACGCCGCCGGCACTGGCTGCGGTCAAGCTGCCAGCAGCGGTCGGCAGGGTAAAGCTGATCGTCATTGTGCTGGCGCCGGCATCGACGTCGGTCAGCGAAAATCCGCTCAGTGGCCCGGGGGTATCTTCGGTGATGTTGAGGTTGGCGGGCAGGCCATTGACCGGGGCGTCGTTGACTGCGCTGATCGCCAAGGTGAGGTTGCGGCTGGCGGCGAGCGCGCCGCCGCTACCGGTGTTGCCGTTGTCGTTGATGCTGAGGGTGAGGAGAAAGTTGCCATTGGCATTGGCTGGCGGCGCGTAGTCGGGATTGCTGGCGGCCGCGCCAAACCAGGCGTTGAGATTGGCCAGGCTGCCGCTCACCTGCAAATGGTTGCTGCCATTGCCGGAAATGATCGCGACGCCGCCGCTGGCGGTCGCGCTCAAGCTGCCCGCTCCGAGGGGCACCGACAAATCGACATTGAGGCTGCCGCCGCCAGCATCCGGGTCGGTAAAGCCGATGCCGTTCAAACTGCTCGGGCTGTCTTCGCTGCCGTTGATCGTGGCCGGTGCGGTGATCGCGGGCGCCTGATTGGGGGTTGCCGCCGCGACCGGCCAACCGATGTCCTGCAACAGCGGCAGGGTCAGATCCAACTGGTCGAACAGGTTGCTGTTGATCGCCGGTTCCATCAGCAGGTTGGGGTTGGCAGCGTTGCTGAAATGCGAGACGCTGGAACCGGGCTCGACCGGATTCGGGCCATACATGCGCACCCGGCCGCTCTGCACGCCTGCGCCGCCGGGCAGAAAAGTGGGTATGGCGGCGGTGACCACGGGGCCATCCCAAACCAGATTGGGGTCGCCGGTGATCGACGCCCGGCGTTCGGCATCGCTCATGTTGAGCCAGAGTTTGTTGCTGGTGCTGTTCTTCAGATAGTGCATCCAGATGTCCGGCGTACCCAGGGCGGGCGCGCCAAAGCCACCATTGCCACCGCAGCCGGTGGTTTGCGTACACACCAGGGTGAGAAAGCCGAGGCCATGGCCGAGCTCGTGCAGCAGGGTGGGCAGCAGGGCGATGCGATTGGCCGGCACCGGCACCGCCGGATCGATGCCGTACCAAAAGCGCGTACCGCCGCCCAGGCAATTGCTGTCGACGGCACTGTTGAAGGTGGCGTTGATTTCGGCGTCGGTGTCGTTGAGATTGGTGTTGCGCACCGCTTCGAGTTCGGCAATGGCATACTAGGTGTTGGTGAAATAGTTGGGTAGCGGCGATGGAAACGTGCCAACCATGTCCGGCCCGGCCGAGCCCAGTACCGCTGCGCCGGTGGTGCAGAACAAAGGATCGAACTTGGCCAACACTTTGATTGCCTGATTGCTGGCGAGTTGGCCGCCCCAGAGCTGCGCTGCGCGCTGAAACAGGATCAGCCGCTGGGCGCCGCGGGTGTTGCCGGTATTGCCGCCTTCGGCCGTCACTGCGGTGGCATCGTTGAAGCCTTCACCGGCGCCATCGCCATTGACGATGCTGAGGGTCGCGGCCGGCGCCGGGCCGAGCCCAGTCAGCAGCAGGGCGGCCAGGCCCGCCAGCCGCCGGTTCATCGACTGGGCTCCGCTACGGCCGTTGCGGCGGCTGCGGCCGGCAGACAAATCTGTTCGATCTGACCATCGGCGCCAATCCGTGCCAGCGTCGCCATCTGCACCTGGCCCTCGGTATGCAACAACTGTGAGCCATCCGGCAGGATTTCCGTCCACATCAAATCGTAGTTGGGTGGCGCCAGGTGGAAGTCTTCGAGCAAGATCGCGCTGCCTTCGGTCGGCGCTTCGAGCAACTTGCCATCGGCGTCAACATAGGCCTTGAAGCCAGCCGCTGGCGTCATCGTCGTCGGCGTTTGCGGGGCAATTGCCGTAGCGTCGGCGGCTTCGGGATCAGGGCTAGCCGGCGGTGTTGCCGCAGCGGCCGCAGCGAGCAACGCCATCGGCATCACCACCAACCCAGCCAGCAGCGGGCAGA
>PEUI01000205.1:4396-6508 GCA_002785585.1 Lysobacterales bacterium CG02_land_8_20_14_3_00_62_12 | reverse complement strand
AAAACCGCCGTTCCCCGGGCGCGGATCACGGCTGGTCCGGTAATCGCTTGCGGTTTAGCGCAGCGGTTTGCCCTCGGCATCGAGAATCTGCACTGGCCCTATGTTCAGCGCACGAATACCGGCTTCGATTTTCGTCAAATCGCCGACCACCACCCAGGTCATCGCCTCGGGATGAATGTTGGCCATCGCCGCGGCGCGCACTTGTTCCAGCGTCTGCGCGTCGATGCGCGCTTTCAGGGTTTGCACGTAGTCGTCGGGGCGACCATAGACGACGATGCCGTTGACGCTACCGGCGACCGCGGCCAGGGTTTCGTAGTTGCCGGGCAAGCTGCGCACATCGTTTTGCTGGAGTCGCTGGAGTTCTTCGGCACTGATCGGTCGTGTCGCCACGTAGTCGTGAAACTCGCGCAGCAGCTCTTGCAGGGATTCGACGGTCTTGTCGGTTTGCACCGGCGCCCAAGCGGACAAGCTGCGCTGACCGAGGGCATCGCCAGCAAACGCGTAGGCGCCGTAAGCCCAGTGCTTGTCTTCGCGCAGATTCATGTTCAAGCGCGCCGAAAACTGACCCCCCAAGGCACTGATCGCGGTGTTGGTGAGCAGGCGTTCCGGTGCGGTCGAGGTGGGCAGCAGGTGTCCGGCAAAAATCGTGCTCTGCTCGGCGTTGGGTTTGTCCATCAAAAACACCCGTGGCGCGGTCGGTAGGGCCACTTCCGGCAACTGCTTCTGCGGGCGCGCGCTGGTCGGTGGCTGCCAGGCGCCGAAGCGCTGATCCAGCGCGCTGACGATCTCGGCCAAGCCGGTATCACCGACCACCAGGATGCGCGCCGCGTCGGGGCGAATCCAGTCGTGATGAAACGCAAACAGGTCCGCCGTCGTCAAAGCGCTGATCGAGGCCTCGGTGCCGGAACCGGTACCCGGCACCGCATAGGCATGGTCGGCGCCATACAGCAGCGGCGGCAACACGCGCCTGGCCAACGCCGACGGATCGGTTTTTTCCTGCGCAATACTGGCCAGCCATTGGCCCTGTACGCGCTTGATTTCGTTGCCGTCGAAGCGCGGATTGAGCAACACATCGGCGAACAGATCGAGCGCAGGCGATAGCTGGTCTTTCAGCGTTGACAGGTTGAGTGCCGAAGTGTCCAGCGTCGAAGCGGCACTGAGGTTTGCGCCCAGCGCCTCGGCCCGGGCGGCGATGGCGAGCGCATCGCGGGTTTTGCTACCCTCGTCGAGCATCGCCATGGCGAAACTGGCGGTGCCGAGTTTGCGGCCCTGGTCGGCGGCGTAACCGGCGTCAAACAATACTTGTACTTGCACCAGCGGCACTTCGTGGCGCTCGGCCAACACCACTTCGATGCCATTTTTCAAGTGGCCGCGTTGCAGTGCCGGAAATTGCAAATCCGGAAACGCCTGGATTTTCGGCACGCCGCTGCTGCGATCGGGCGCTGCGGTCGTGGTCGCCTGGTAATCCGCCACCGGCAGCACCGTCAAGGTGTAATGCGCGGGCACCAGAATCTGCTTTGCCGTCGCCTTGAGGCTGGCATTGCTGGCGCTGCGCAACGCCGCGAGCGTGGTTTTGTAGCAATCCGGCCGACCGGTATAAGTGGCGCATTCGGCCAGAATGTCCGCCTTGCCGCCGAAGCCACCGATGCGTTCGGCGCCACGGACAAAGCTGGCTTCGCTGGCGACGCGGGCGCGCAACAATTCATCAGCGCTGGGGCCATCTTTCTGGAAGCGGGCGATCTCTTCATCGATCACCGCTTCCAGTTGCGCCGGATCAACGCCGGGCTTGGCATCGGCATCAATAAAAAACAGACCGGCAATTTCGAGCGGGTAATAGCTGGCGCTGACCGAACTGGCGATCTGGTCTTTCATCACCAGCCGCTGATACAGCCGCGATGTCTTGCTGCCGCCCAGAATGTGACCGACCAGCGACAGCGAGTCGCTGTCCGCGGCATCGGCCGCCGGTGCCGGCCACACCCGGTACACGCGCTTGGCCGCTACCCGGTCCTGCATCACGTCGCGCACGGCGCTGGCCAGTTGCGGCACGAACACTTTGCGCCGCGCCTGCGGTGCCCCCGGTGCGATTTCACCGAAGTACTTCTCGGTCTTTTC
>PEUI01000205.1:2057-4331 GCA_002785585.1 Lysobacterales bacterium CG02_land_8_20_14_3_00_62_12 | reverse complement strand
GCGTTTTTCATTCTGGACGACGCCGCGCTGCTCATCGAGCACCTTCTGATCGATCGCGCCGAGCAGATGACCCATGCGATCGGATTCCATCCACAGCGCCATGTCGAGCGCGCTGGTCGGCACGTTTTCGAAATAGTTGGTGCGATCAAAATCGGTGGTGCCGTTTTGATTGGTGGCACCGGCGTCTTCAAACGGTTTGAAGAATTCGTCGCGGTAGTTCTCCGAGCCTTGGAACATCAAATGCTCGAACAAATGCGCAAACCCGGTGCGGCCCGTCGCCTCATTCTTGGAGCCGACGTGATACCAGAGATTGACCGCAACAATTGGCGCCTTGTGGTCTTCGTGCACGATCACCCGCAGCCCGTTGTCGAGGGTGAACTCCTGGTAGGGAATCTCCAATTGGTTGGCCGCCAGCGCGGCGCCAACACCCAGTACTGCCGCCAATCCAAGCAGCACACGTCCAATCACGAATCGTCCAATCACAACCGGGGCAAGCAACATGCAATTCTCCAAGTGGCCATGGGGCGGCACCGTCTGGCGGCCAGTTGCGCCGTCCAGCGGAATCGCCAAACGCCCATGGTACGGACAAATGGCGGCGGATTACACTGGCAAAAGTCACGGTCACAATGGCGGGGGTTGCTCATGCGTACTGTATTGGTCACCGGCGCCAGCCGTGGCATGGGACTGGAATTTGTGCGTCAGTATCTGGCGCGCGGCGATCGGGTTTTTGCCTGCGTGCGGCTGCCGGGGCAAAGCAGCGTCTGGCCGGATCTGGCTGCTGCCCACCCAGGGCGACTCACCGTGCTCACGCTCGATCTGGCGCATCACGAAGAGTTTGGAGTGTTCGCTGCCGTGCTCGCCGACCACTGCCAGTCGCTGGATTTGCTGATCAACAACGCCGGCCTGATGGCCAGTGGCGAGCGCTACGGCAGCGTGCTCGGGCGCAACCTGATCGACAGCTTTACCACCAACGCGGCCGCCCCCTTGTTGCTGACCCAGGCGCTGACGCCGCTGCTCAGCCACGGTCAATCGCCGACCGTATTGATGCTGTCCTCGGAACTGGCCTCGATTGCCCAGCGCAAAGCTTTTCACACCCCCAGTTATTCGATCAGCAAGGCGGCACTGAATATGGCGACGCGTTTGCTGGCGTTCGAATTGTCGGCGAAGGGCATCGGCTGCGTGGCGCTGCATCCAGGCTGGGTGCAGACCGATATGGGCGGGCCGCAGGCACCGTTGTTGGCCGTCGATGCGGTGCGTGCGATGCTGGCTTTTGTCGATCAACTGCGACCCGAACAGCACGGCGGTTTCTTTTCCAGCGACGGCACTCGGCTGCCCTGGTAGCAGCAAAGCCGTCGGCCCCCCCCATCCAAAGTGTCCGCCCAGCGACCGCAATGTTGTCCGTTAGCGGACAGCGGACCTTGGCCCACCCACCCAAATCGTGCCGTCCCGGTGGCAAACTGGCCAACCCGGGCACCCTGCAACCTGCGGCATGCTTTCTGCATCTTGAAGTTGGTGAGCTTAAAGGAGCTGCCATGCGACTGCGAACCCAAATGCTGCGTTTTGTCATTTCTGGTCTATCGATCAGCCTGCTCGGTATCGCCTTCAGACTGGCCCCGGACGCGGCGACGGAAACTTTATCCAGCAGCCGCGCCGGCCCACCCGCAGTGATCCGCGTCGCCCCCGAACACCGCCCCGCCGGGCATTCCAGTTGGCGACAAATGCTCCCCGGCACGTTCAGCCCACGGCGTCGTTAGGGTTCGCCGGTGTTCCATGTGGTGCTCTATCAACCGGAGATTCCGCCGAACACTGGCAATGTGATTCGTTTGTGCGCCAACACCGGCTGCCAATTGCATCTGATCGAGCCGCTCGGTTTTGCCATCGATCATGCGCGGATGCGGCGCGCTGGGCTCGATTATCACGAGTTCACCACGCTCAGTGTGCATGCCAGCTACGCCGACTTTTTGGCCACCGTGCAACCGCCGCGGGTGTTCGCGTTGTCGACCAAAGGCCGCCGACGTTACTGCGATGGTGCGTTCCGTGCCGGCGATACATTTTTGTTTGGCCCGGAAACCCGCGGCCTGCCGACCGAGTTGCTGGATACGCTGCCCGCTCAGCAGTTGCTGAAATTGCCGATGTGCCCGGACAATCGCAGTCTCAATTTGTCCAATGCCGTCGCCGTGACGGTGTTTGAAGCCTGGCGCCAGTGCCAGTTTGCCGGCGCTGCCGAACTCGATTCTGCCCAAGAAAGTAGGGTGGATAAGCGCAGCGCATCCA
>PEUI01000205.1:1057-2016 GCA_002785585.1 Lysobacterales bacterium CG02_land_8_20_14_3_00_62_12 | reverse complement strand
CCACGAAAAGTAGAAAGTAGGGTGGATAAGCGCAGCGCATCCACCAGCACCATCCACGAAAAGTAGCCAGCTCAGTGCGGCACTGGCCGCTGCCAGCGCAGCAACAGCCACAGCCAGGCGGCCACGGCGAATAGCCCGCCACCGATGAAACAGGCGCTGGCGCCGACCCACTGCCAGAGACCGCCGGCGATCAAACTGGCGAGCAAGGCGGCGCTGCCAGAAACAAAGTGGAATACGCCAAACGCGGTGCCGCGCAACGTTGCCGGCGCGGCATCGGCAATCATCGCCGAGAGCAAGCCTTGACTGAAAGCGAGGTGCAAGCCCCACAGTGCCACCCCGAGCAAAAACCAGGCGCGACCGCCGGTGAATGCGATCACCGCGTCGGCGGCGATCAGCGCGAGCATCGCTACCTGCAACAGTTTGCCGCGATCAAGGCGGTCGGCCAACCAGCCGGCCGGCCAGGCGGCCAGCGCATAGACGGTACTCATCACCGCCAGCGCCAGCGGGGCCAACGCCGATCCGAGGCCACGTTGACTACCCAGCACGATCAAAAAGCCCTCGCCAAATCGCGCCAAACCGAGCATGGCGACGACCGCGATGACCTGCCAGAACGCCGTCGGCAGGGTGCGCCAGGCGGCCAGCGTCAGTGCCGGTTTGCGCTCGGCCAGATGTTGCTCGGGTTCGTGCACATACAAAATCAACACCAGCACCCCAAGCACCGCCGGGATCACCGCAAACCACAGCGCCGAGCGCACCACGCCCAGCCACAGCATCAATCCGATCGCCGCGATCGGTCCCAACACGGCGCCAACGGTATCCAGCGATTGGCGCAGGCCAAAGGCTTCACCGCGCAGCAACGGCGGGGTGACATCGGCCAGCAGGGCATCGCGCGGGGCGCCGCGAATGCCTTTGCCCAACCGATCCAGCAGGCGCGCGCCCAATACCAGGCCGACACTTCC
>PEUI01000205.1:0-1021 GCA_002785585.1 Lysobacterales bacterium CG02_land_8_20_14_3_00_62_12 | reverse complement strand
CGACCAGCGAACAACTTGACCATTGATGCCGTTGCTTCGGCCAATCCTTCGATCAGGCCCAACATCAAAATACTGGCGCCCAGACTGCCGACCAACAACAGCGGCAGCAGCGCGTGCGCCAGTTCAGACGACACATCGGTGAGCAAGCTGACGATGCCGAGGATCCACACGGTTCGCGGCATCGACGGGCGCGGCATGTTCGGGCGTGGCAGCGGCGACACGCTGGTGTTCTCGGCTGGATTCATCCGCCCATGCTAGTGCAGCTGGCTCTGCGCAGGATCGCCGTTACTTTGGAGTGCGGCGGCTTGCCACCGCTGTTCTCGCCGTCACCAATGGTGGCCATAGCAAGGAGAAGGGGCAGGGCTTGCATTGCCCAACGCTATTTTCTGGCCAGCCGACTGACCGTCGCGTAGTGCAGTCCGAAATGGTCACCGATCTCTTTGAGCGTGAAGTTCCCGGACTGGTACGCGGTGCGGATGGTAGCGTCGCGGTCGCGGTCGCGGGCGTCGGCGGCGATCCTGGCCAGACTCTGCGGCCGGCGTTGCCGCTTGGGCACTTCGGTTGCCGACTTCCCGGCCCGGGCGATGGCCTTTTCGACGAAGGCTTCATCGCCGAGAAATACCTGATTGGTCACCTGTTTGGTCGGATCGTCGGCGTCCACGCCCTGAGCAATAAACCGTGAAAACCCCGCCGCGCCGCACCGCGATCCGTCGAGAACAAGGCCAACACCGCATCCACCGGCAGCGCAGCAGGCGCCATCGCCTTGCCCATCACACCGCGATAGCTGCTCCATGGCCAATCGCCTGCGCTCGACACCAATCCGGCCCGCACCGGGTTCAGCACAATGTAGCGCAGCAGTTCGAGCAAGTAGGCATCCTTGTCCTGTTAGCCAAAAGCCGTAATGTCCCCTTTGTCCAAAGCTAAAGTGTCCCCTTTTTTATGTGGAGGGGAGATGACGACGAAGAGGATCACCATGAGTCAACGCGAGTTGGATCGGCTGTGGGTGATGCCATAGTCAAAA
>PEUI01000281.1 GCA_002785585.1 Lysobacterales bacterium CG02_land_8_20_14_3_00_62_12 | reverse complement strand
GGGCCGGTGCTGATGTCAGCCGCTGGCTTTGGGCTATGATGCGCCATTGTAGAGGCTTGCGAGCAGTCGAACGACCGTCGGCGATTGGTTTGGTTTGCGCTCAACTTGAGAAACCAAGGCGAATTGGACGAAGCGCCACTTTGGCTGTTGCCGAAATCGTTGCGACCAGCCCAGTCACCGGGCTTCGGCTCTTGTATTTTCCCTGCGGCGACCTTGTGTCTGGCGTCGCTCACACCACCAGGATTTGTCCCATGTTGATGTTTCGAGGCGTTCGTCTACTGCTGATCGTGTTGGCATTGAGTTTCTCCGTCGGTTGTGGCAAACGGGTGCGCTCCGAGGCCGCAGAAACCTTGCCGGCCGATGCGCTTTATGCCGAAGCCAAGCGTTCTTTGGATCATCGGCAGTACGACCGATCCATCAAGTTTTATCAACGCCTGGTGGCACGCTTCCCATTTGGCAGCTATCACGAACAAGGGCAGATCGATCTGGCCTATGCGCTTTACAAGACCAGCAAGCCCGATGACGCGATCTCCGCGGTCAATCGTTTCATCAAGCTCTATCCCACCCATCCGCGGATCGACTACGCCTATTACCTGCGCGGACTGATCAACTTCAATCGCAAGAACGGTTTTTTTGCGCGGCATTTTTCGCGCGACTTTACCCGCAGCGACTTGCAGTACATTCGTCAGAGCTTTCAGGATTTTGGCGAGTTGGTGGATCGTTATCCGCAGAGCAGCTACGCGCCAGACGCCCGCCAGCGCATGATATTTCTGCGCAACGGCCTCGCTGAGGGCGAAATGATGGTGGCTGGCTATTATTTCCGGCGGCACGCCTACGTGGCCGCCGCCACCCGCGCCACCCTGGTACTGGAGGCTTACCAGGAGTCGCCACGGGCCGGCGATGCCCTTGCCATGTTGGCCGAAAGCTACCAACGCTTAGGCCAGCAGCAGCTCGCCGACGACGCCAAGCGCGTGCTCAAATTGAACTACCCGGAACACCCCTACTTTGCCGGCAAATGGCCGGCCAAAAACTCGCGTTGGCGGCAACTCAACCCATTTGCCAGCAACAAGGGCTAACCACGGCAGCCGCGTAGCCCGAATGAAGCGCAGCGGCTCTCAACAGCGGAGCTGGTCAATCCGGGGATGCAACAGCCGCGTAGGGGATTCAACTTTTTCAACCAGCAAAAGCCTAAAGTCCAAAGCCCCTCTCCCCAACCCCTCCCCCGCAAGCGGGGGAGGGGCTCAGGCTTTGCCCCTCTCCCCCGCCAGCGGGGGAGAGGCCGGGAGAGAGGGGCAGTTGCTCTTGCTCTGCGCTTGCTCCTCTCCCCCGCTGGCGGGGGAGAGGCCGGGAGAGAGGGGCGGTTGCTCTTGCTCTGCGCTTGCCCCTCTCCCCCGCTTGCGGGGGAGAGGCCGGGAGAGAGGGGCGGTTGCTCTTGCTCTGCGCTTGCTCCTCTCCCCCGCTTGCGGGGGAGACGCCGGGAGAGAGGGGCAGTTGCTCTTGCTCTGCGCTTGCTCCTCTCCCCCGCTGGCGGGGGAGAGGCCGGGAGAGAGGGGCAGTTGCTCTTGCTTTTGGGCTTTTTCAACCAGCAAAAGCCTAAAGTCCAAAGCCCCTCTCCCCAACCCCTCCCCCGCAAGCGGGGGAGGGGCTCAGGCTTTGCCCCTCTCCCCCGCTCGCGGGGGGAGGGGTTCCGCTTTGCTCCTTGGGCGGCGACCGGAGGCCTCTACTTTTTTCAGTGAGTTGGTGTAGCGTGGCCAAGCACCACACGTCCACCGTTCTGTCTGCTGTCCTCGATCTTCGTTTCCGACTGCTGTCCTCCGAACCCGTACCAGTGCCCTCCTTGCTGCGTTAAAACCATCCGTCCCGATCATGCCCACACTGCCCGACCACGTTATTCTTCTGCACGGCCTGTGGATGCGGGGCTATGCCATGCAGTTGCTCGCCTTGCGTCTGCGGCAGGCCGGTTTTACTACCGAAATCTTTCAGTACCCGACCCTGCGCAACACGCCTGCGCAAGCCGCGCAACGATTGCAACAGCGCCTTGGCGACTTCGGCGCCCGCACCGTGCATGTGATCGGTCACAGTCTGGGTGGTGTGGTGGCGCTGCTGGCTACCGCGGATGTCGATCAGCCGGGCCGCAATCTTTGCCTCGGTTCCCCATTGACCGAATGCGAAACCGCAAGACAACTTCAGCGTTATGCACCGGTGCTGATGGGTAACAGTGCGCAGACCCTGATCCAAGGTCTGGCGCCATGGTCTGGCCCACGCCAAGTGGGTGTCATCGCTGGCAATCTCGCTGTCGGCCTGGGCCGACTGCTCGGCCGACTGGAAGGCGACAACGACGGCACCGTGCGGGTTGCCGAAACCCGGCTTCCCGGTATCACCGACCACAGAATCTTGCCGGCGTCCCACACTGGTCTACCCTTTTTACGCGGCTGTGCCACTCTAAGCATCCACTTTCTGCGGCATGGCCAATTTGCCTAACACCATTCACCGTAGGGGGGATAAGCGCAGCGCATCCACCAAAGCGCTCACCATGAGTAGGGTGGATAAGCGCAGCGCATCCACCAAATATCCCGCCCGAAGCGCCGCCCGATGACCCGCATTCTCGGCATCGACCCCGGCAGTCAACGCACCGGCATCGGCCTCATCGACGCCGACGCCAACGGCAAGGGCACGCACGTCTTTCACAGCGCCATCTACCTGCTGGACAACGACACTTTTCCGTTGCGGCTAAAGCAGATCTTCGATGACACGCTGGCGTTGATCGACACCTGGAAACCCGACGAAGTCGCGATTGAAAAAGTATTCATGGCGCGCAACCCGGACTCGGCGCTGAAACTGGGACAAGCGCGCGGCGCCGCCATCTGCGCCGTCGTCCACCGCAATCTGCCAGTAACCGAATACGCGCCCAAAGAAATCAAGCAGGCCGTCGTCGGTAGCGGCGGCGCCGACAAAACCCAGGTCCAACACATGGTGCGCCTACTGCTGGGACTCACCGGCAAACTTCAGGCCGACGCCGCCGATGCCCTGGCCATCGCCCTCACCCACGCCCACACCCGCAGCAGCATCCTGCGGCTCGGCATACCGCGCACCGCCTGGCGCAGGCGCTAAGTGTAGTAACCAACGATTCGTGCACAGCAGCGTAGCCCGGAGCAGCGTAGCGCCTAGCCCGGATGAAGCGCAGCGCGTTTTCAACAGCGGAGCTGGTCATCCGGGGATTTAACTTCAACAGCGGCATCGCTCACCCGGGAATCGGGAGAACAAGCCCCCGGATTCCGCTGCGCTTCATCCGGGCTACCTTGCTTGGGTTGGTGGTGAGCGCAGCGAACCCCAACGGCCTCGCACCAACAGATGATCGAGACGCCAACGCTGCTCCCACAACTTCGGTGGTCGCGGTGTTCTGGCAAAAAAAAAGGGCGCCCGAAGGCGCCCTTTCGTTGTACTTGAAGCTTCGGATCAGGCTTGACGGCGCAGACCCATACCCAGCAGACCGAGGCCAATGACCAAGGCAGCGAGCAGGATCGTACCGACGCCGGTCATCGCCGGGACTACCGCCGAACGACCGGTGCAGTTCAGCTCGTAGGTCGCCGGAGAGGCGACATTGGTAGCGTCATGGTCGCAAGTCAGGGTTCCGACGTCGGTAACGCCCACGCCGGGAGCCACGCAGGTGAAGACCACCGAAGTGTTGCCACCCGGTGGGATCGCCGCCGGAAACATTGGCGAGGTGATGGTAAAGCCCGCCGACGCCGCGCAGTTGCTTACGTTCAACGTGGCGGTACCGGTGTTGCTGATGCCCAAGGCGCCAGTCGCCGTTTGACCGGTCACGGCGTTGGCCGTGATCGTGCCACCCGGAGGCGGGGTTGAAACGTAGTTCGGCTCAACCGTACCCAATGGGCAGGTGATAGCAGCCGTCAGCGCCATCGGGTCCGGTCCGGGCATCGCGGTCTGGGCGCAAGTCAAGGTAGCCGTCACCGGACCAGCCTGACGAACGCAGGACACACCGATGTCTGGTGCGTTGCCGCCCACCGCAGCCGGAGCATTGATCGTGCGCGAACCCCCACCGGTGACGGTAAAGGCACTGGCGCCGGTCGCTGGAATGGTGCAGTTCAGATCCAGACTGGCAGTAGCCACACCCGCTGAATCCACGTTCACCGGCACCGAGCCATTGGCGACCGAGCCCAAAGTCACCGGCGTTCCAGTCGGCGGTACTACGGCACCGAGGCTGGCGGTCGGAGCGGTCGGGCCAGACACCCCATCGCACTGATAATCGATGGTGAACGGACTGGCCGGCGTGGTGCCGTCATGGGTGAACGAAAGCGTCTGAGCCGCACCCGGGCCGACTACAGTAGCGGTACACGAAATCGTGTAGTCAATGCCGGCTGCGCCTTGGGCAACGCTTTGCGGGGTGCCGGGGGCAATACCAAGCACACCACTGAGCCCCGACGGCGCGCCAATATTCAGGGTCGATCCCGCATCACCGGTGTTGCTGAGCGTCAATGTGGCGTTGGTCGCACCACCGCCCACCACATCCGTGATGATAACCGGTCCCGTTGCCGGCACGGCAGTCAGGGCCGGCT
>PEUI01000198.1:2011-5157 GCA_002785585.1 Lysobacterales bacterium CG02_land_8_20_14_3_00_62_12 | reverse complement strand
AATGAACTTGCCATCGAAGCGCGCAAACGGCAGTTCGATCGGCACCGAACCCGAGGCCAGAATGACGTTGGTGGCACTGAGCTGGCGCGTGCTGCCGTCGTGCGCGGTCACCGCAACGACGCGATCAGCCAGCAACTTGCCGAAACCAGCAATCGGTGTGATCTTGTTGGCCTTGAACAACAGGGCGATGCCACCGGTGAATTGTTTGACGATGCGATCCTTGCGGCCGACCATCGCGGCCACGTCGATGCGCGCATTGTCGGCGCTGATGCCGTGGTCCTTGAAGGCGTGCGTCAAGTTGTGAAATTGGCGACTGGAATCGAGCAACGCCTTGGACGGAATGCAACCGACGTTCAGGCAGGTGCCGCCGAGTGCCGGCTGGCCGTCTTTGCCGATGAAACTGTCGATGCAGGCGGTATGCAGGCCGAGCTGGGCAGCGCGGATGGCGGCGACGTAACCGGCCGGGCCGCCGCCGATGACGATGAGGTCGTAGTGTTCCATGGGCAGATTCCTGGGGTAAGGCGTCGCGCAGAAATAACTTGCGCAGATTGCGCAGGACTTTCGTTCGCCTGCAAGGCGCACAAAGTGGAGCATAGTCGGACTATGTGACGCTTTGTGCAACGACGCAGGCGGGCGATAAGGACCTGCAAGATGGGTAAGTTATTTCTGCGCGGCGCCTAAGGCTTACAAACCGAGCAGCATGCGTTGCGGGTTCTCCAACTGGTTCTTGATATCGACCAGGAACAATACCGCGTCTTTGCCGTCGATGATGCGATGGTCGTAGCTGATCGCGACGTACATCATCGGTGCGGCAATGACGCTGCCGTTGTCGACGATGGCGCGCTCTTTGATCGCGTGCATGCCGAGGATGGCGCTCTGCGGCGGGTTGACGATCGGCGTTGAAAACAGCGAACCGAAGGTGCCGCCATTGGTGATGGTGAAAGTACCGCCCTGCAAATCCTCCAGCGCCAGCCCGCCTTCACGCGCTTTTTTGGCGAACACGCCGATGGCTTTTTCAATGTCGGCAAAGCTCATGGTTTCGGCATCGCGCAGCACCGGCGTGACCAGTCCGCGATCGGTGGCGACGGCAATCGAGATATCGCTGTAACCGTGATAGATGACGTCGTTGCCATCGACCGACGCGTTGACGATCGGATGCCGCTTCAGTGCTTCGGCGGCGGCGCGCACGAAAAAGCTCATAAAGCCGAGCTTGACGCCGTGGGTTTTCTCGAACGCCTCGCCGTGGGTCTTGCGCATTTCGCCGACCGTGCGCAGGTTGATTTCGTTGAACGAGGTCAGCATGGCGATGGAGTTTTTCGCCTGCATCATGCGCTCGGCAATGCGGCCGCGCATGCGGGTCATCGGTACGCGCTGTTCGCTGCGCGGTCCGCTCGGCACGGGGATCGAAGGTGTGCTCGGCGACGGTGACGCGGCGGCGACCGGGGCCGCTGGGGCCGCGGCGCTGCCGCCGGATCGCATGAAATTGACCAGGTCTTCCTTGGTCACCTGACCGGCGCGACCGGTGCCCGCGACGGCCGCCGGATCGAGCTTGTTTTCCTCGGCGACGCGGCGACCGGCAGGCGATAAATTGGCGCCGCCGCCGCTGCTGGCAGCGGCCGTCGTCGTCGCCGCTGCTGCTGCGGGTGGCGCAGCCGGTGGCGCAGCCGGTGCCGCAGCCGGTGCCGCCGCCACCGCGCCCGCTTCGATGATCGCGATCAGTTCCTGACTGCCGACGGTCGCGCCGGTGGCTTTGAGGATGCTTTTCAATACCCCATCCACTGGGGCGGGGACTTCCAGCACCACTTTATCGGTTTCCAGATCGACCAGGTTTTCGTCGCGGTGGACGCTATCGCCCGGCTGCTTGTGCCAGGTGGCGATAATCGCGTCGGCAACCGACTCTGGCAAAACCGGAACTTTGACTTCGATGGACATGATTGAGACCTCAGCAAGGGCGGGTGATGAAAACCGCAAGGGGCAGGATGGCGGCGCAGCAATTCATTCGTGGGCGTGCTCACCGTGGAGTTCGGCGACCAGGGCTTGTTCCAACAGCGTGGCCTGTTCAAACAGATGCGTCGCCAGGTGGCCACAGGCGGGCGCCGGTGAACGCACCCGGCCGGTGTAGTGCAGAGCGACCGCGGGCGTGGCTTCCAGCGCCGCGAGGCAGAAGCGCAGATGGTGGGCGACCTGATACCAGGCGCCTTGGTTCATCGGCTCTTCCTGGCACCAGACCAGATCGCGGGCGGCCGGAAAGCGTTTGAGCTCGTCGATCAGTAGCTGCCGCGGGAACGGATAGAGTTGTTCGATGCGGACGATGGCAACGTCGTCGACGCCGCGCTTTTCAGCGTCTTCCAGCAGATCGAAATAGACCTTGCCAGCACAAACCACGACGCGGGAAACCTGTTTACCGGCGCGGGCATGGGTATCCGGGATCAGGTTCTGAAAGCTGCCCTTGCTCAAATCTTCCAGGCTGGAGATCGACAGGCGGTGGCGCAGCATCGACTTTGGCGACATCACCACCAGCGGTTTGCGGACGTTGCGCACCATTTGCCGACGCAATAGATGAAACATCTGCGCCGGGGTGGTCGGCGTGCACACTTGCATGTTGTTGAGCGCGCACAGTTGCAGAAAGCGTTCCAGCCGCGCCGAGGAGTGTTCCGGGCCTTGGCCTTCGAAGCCATGCGGCAGCAACAGCACCATGCCGCAGAGCCGGCCCCACTTGGCTTCTCCGGAAGAAATGAATTGATCGATCACGACCTGCGCGCCGTTGGCGAAATCGCCAAATTGGCCTTCCCACAGCACCAGAGTTTGCGGGTCGGCGGTGGCATAGCCGTACTCGTAAGCCATGACCGCTTCTTCGGAGAGCACCGAGTCGATCACCGCTACCATTTCCGGCTCGGCGGCCAATTGCTGTAGCGGAAACCGGGCCGCGCCGCTGACCTGATCGTGGACGATGGCGTGCCGATGAAAAAACGTACCGCGCCCGGAATCCTGCCCAACGATGCGCAGCTTGAATCCGTCTTCGATCAAGGTGGCATAGGCCAGGGTCTCGGCGAAACCCCAGTCGAGTGGCAATTCGCCGGTGCCCATCTTGATCCGATCGGCATAGACCTTGGCCACGCGCGGATGCGCCGTGGTGCCCGGCGGCA
>PEUI01000198.1:0-1999 GCA_002785585.1 Lysobacterales bacterium CG02_land_8_20_14_3_00_62_12 | reverse complement strand
GCGCTGCCAGCGCCGACAATTGGGCTACCGCTTGGCCGGTGACGACCGCTTCGTCGAGCCGACCATCGTGAAAATGATGCCAGTCGATATGCGGTAAACCGCTGTCCGGGCCGGTGGATTCGCCGACATTCTCGCCGGCATCGAGCTTGCGCCGATATTCGTCCATCAGCGCTTTGCTCTCGGCCAGACTGACGGTGCCCTCGGCGCTCAGTCGCTCGGCATACAAAGTCAACGTCGTCTTGTGCGCACGAATGGCTTGATACATCAGCGGCTGTGTTGCTGCCGGTTCGTCGGCTTCGTTGTGGCCGTGGCGGCGATAGCAAACCAGGTCGATGACCACATCGCGCTTGAAGGTCTTGCGAAAATCAAAGGCCAGTTCGGCAACGTAGGCAACCGCTTCCGGGTCGTCGCCATTGACATGAAACACCGGAGCGCTGACCATTTTGGCGACATCGGTGCAGTAAAAAGTGGAGCGCGTGTCGTCGGGGCGGCTGGTGGTAAAGCCGACCTGATTGTTGACCACCACGTGCACCGTGCCGCCGACGGCAAAGCCGCGGGCCTGCGACATGTTGAACAACTCCATCACTACGCCCTGGCCGGCGAAAGCGGAATCGCCATGGACCACGACCGGCAGGACTTGATCGTGCTGGTGGTCGCGACGGCGAATCTGGCGGGCGCGTACCGAGCCCAGCACCACCGGGTCGGAAATCTCCAGATGCGAAGGATTGAAGGCCAACGCCAGATGCATCGAACCGCCGATGGTCGGCACATCGGACGAATAGCCCATGTGGTATTTCACGTCACCGGAATGGGCGGGATCGTGCGGGCCTTCGTGCTTGCCTTCGAACTCGTCAAACAATTGCGCGGGGGATTTGCCGAGCGTGTTGACCAGCAAATTGAGCCGCCCACGGTGGGCCATGCCGATCACGGTTTCTTTGACGCCAGCGGCGCCGGCGCGTTGGATCAGCGCGTCCATCAAGACGATGAAGGCATCGCCACCTTCCAGTGAAAACCGCTTCTGGCCGACGTAGCGGGTGTGCAGATAACGCTCCAGGCCCTCGGTCGCGGTCAGTCGTTCGAGCAAGCGTCGCTGCCGTTCGACGCTGAAACCAAAATTGCCGCCGGTGGTTTCCAGTTGCTGTTGAATCCAGCGTCGCGGCGTTGGCTCGTGGATGTGCATGAACTCAGACCCGATGGTGGACGCGTAGCTGGCCTTGAGCAGCGCGATGATGGCGCGCAATTTCATCCGGGGCGGCGCCGATAGCGAACCACTGCTGAACTCGGTGTCCAGGTCGGCGTCGTTGAGGCCGAGCTCGGCCAAATCGAGATCCGGCGCGGCCGGCATCGTCATCATGCCGAGCGGGTCGATCTGGGCGCGCAGATGACCACGGGCGCGGTAAGAATTGACCAGCTTGCGCACCGCCGATTGCTTCTCGGCGTAGGCGTCGTTGGCAGTGCCCGATACCACCGCTGGGCGCAGTTTGGCGGCGCGTGCAAACTGCGCGATGATCGGCGCGTGCGGCAGGTCACCGGCTTCACGGCCGTGATAAGTGCTGAAGCGCTGAGCCCACTCGGCGCTGACTTGGGTTTCGTCCTGTAACCAGGATTCGTAAAGTTGCTCGACATAGGCCGCGCTGCCGCTGCCCAGCTCGGAAGAAGCACGCATGGTTTCGATCAGGCTCACCGTCTCTCGCTTCGCTGACTTGCAGCGGAAAAGTCTATTGAAACAAATGGTTGGGGTCTGCCGCAGGGGCGGACGGCGGTCGCAGAGTATAGCGGCGAAAGCGCCTGGGTTGCCGCCTGCATGCGTATTGCCCGCAGATTTTCAGCAGGCGGGGTGGGGAGCAACCGGAGACGAACCTGCGGTCCGCAGGATTTAGCCGATGCCCGAGTCGTCAACCTCATGCTCCCTTCGTGGACCCACCTGACTGGAGCGCCGTATGCGGGGCTGTCAACAGCGGAGCTGGTCAATCCGCCCGTACGGTTCGGAGGGCTAAGG
>PEUI01000110.1:16566-19012 GCA_002785585.1 Lysobacterales bacterium CG02_land_8_20_14_3_00_62_12 | reverse complement strand
ACCAGATTGGGCTGCTCAGCAATTGGAACGCAAGCCAGCCGACAAAGGCGCCGAGCAGAACGCTCCCGGCGCGTCGCGATATCTGCGCGGCGCCCCGCAACATCCAATACAACGCCACGATCAGGGCAATCAGCACCGGAAGTTCGACCCAAACCAGGGGGCGCGTCATCGGCAAGGGATGCCACAACGCCAGCAAGCCCAGAACCAACAGCAGATTCACCACGCTGGACGCCACCGCGCTGCCAACGACGACGTTGCCGTGGCCACGAGCCGCAGCGACCACCGCAGCGGCCAACTCGGGTATGGCACTACCGATGGCGAGCAAGGTCAGGCCCGCCATCAGTTCGCTTAGGCGCCAGGCGTTGGCCAGCTCCATGCTGTGATCGGTCGCCATCCAGGCGCCGTAGCCGAGCAAGCAAAGCCCGAGCAGCACGCGGACCAGATTGCGTCCGCGCTCGATCTGCGTATTGGCAGCGTAGGCGAGTTCTTTGCAGACCGCCGCCGATTCGCCGCTCAGCGAACGTCTGGCCAGCCAGCCAAAGAAGATCACGCCGAACAGCAGACCGGTGCCATCGAAATAGCCCAGGCGGCCGTTTTCGCTCATACCCAGCAACGCCAATGCGGCCACCAGCAACAGCGGCAGCGCCACCGCAACCAGACGGAAACCAACATCCAACGGCTTGACCAAGGCGGCGACGCCAACGATCAGGCCGAAGTTGACGATACAACTGCCGATCACCGTACCCACCGCCAACGCGTAGTGCCCCTGGGCGATCGCGGCGATGGCGATGGCGATCTCCGGCACCGATGCACCGACCGCCACCAACGACAAACCGGCAGCGGCGGCGCCGGCACCATAGCGTTGCGCCAACCCCGACGCGCCCTTCAACAATGAATCCGCGCCCAGCGTCAACAACACCAACCCGAGCGCAAAAAAGCCAAAGACTTCCCACATGCAGCCACCCTCTCGCCAAGCAGCGAAGACTATCGAGAGTGCGCGCCGGATGCTATCGCCCGCCAGCGCTGGCCAATCCGCGCCATTGGTGCTGAAGGTGGGACGAGCGCATCGGCGTGGCGCATCGATGCGCCATCGCGGCGGCCGGTCGATGCCCGCGCTGATCGGCCTGCGGCAAGGTTTGGGTGGCCTCGGCCCGCAGCGCTTGCCGATGTTGGCCAGGCTTCGCGCCGATATTGGCCTTGAACCAACCGCTGGAAAAAATGGCGACGGCCAGTTTGCTCTTGGCCAGACCAAAAAAAACTCGGGGCCGCGTTGGCGACCCCGAGTTGCGAAATTGCCGAGGTCAGGTCGGCTCAATGCACCGCAAACGTCCAGCCTTGGGTCCAATCATTGTTGGCGCCGCTGAAAGCGCCTTTGAAATCGACGGTTTCGAAAAAGCTGTCGTTCGGCACCGGCACGCCGCTACCCAGGAGGATCGAGCCCGCCGCCGGAAAGCGACCAACGAGACCCAAAGCGCTTGCGCTGCCATCGAAGTTGCCGAACTGGCTGCGATACCAGGCGCTGATCAGAAATGGATCGGCCGCATTGTCTTCGAAATTGCCGACGCAACCCAGCGCGGAACCGCGCAGGGTCAGCACGCCGGTGGCGGTCGGGTTGGCCAAGGTACCGCTGGCATCGAAGGTGGCCGCGTCGTTGAAGTTCAGGCATTCCTGCAAGAAACCGGTGGCGACGATATTGCTGTAGTTGCCCGCCGATCCTCGGCGAATCCGCAGGCCTTCGTTACCGGTGGTCGAACCGACCAAGGTGACGTTGGCCACGGTCGGCTGGGTGCGTGGCAACTGGTCCAAGGCATTTTTGTTATTGTCGGATTCGACCCCATTGGAATCGTTGTTGGCGGTGGTGGTTTGGGCACAGTAGGCAAACTGGATTTTGCCGCGGTAGCCCTGATCGAAATCCAGGCAGTCGTCCTCGACTGCGGTGCCAACCACGTAACGCAGGTTGACCGTACCACCGAACATTTCGAAACCATCATCTTTGCCCGCGTGTACTTGCACATGGTCGATCACCGTGCCGCTGCCAACGCCGAGCAAGGTGACCGAGTTGAGTTCCTCATTCGGACGAATGGCTTTGCCGGCGAAGCGCACCTGGGTGTAGCGCAGGGCGCCCGATGAATCGGCATTGTCCGGGATCAACGCAGCGCCAGCGGCCGGCGAATCCTTGCCACCGAATTGGATGTCGGTATCGGCTTCGAAGGCGCACGGCGTATTGCCGAGACAAGCGTTGTTGACCGCGTTGCCGGCCAGCACCAAACCTGCCCAATCGCCGGGCACATCATCGGGCGCGGTCATCACCACCGGCGCCGTCGGCGTGCCGTTGGCATAGATTTTCGAGCCGGGGTGCACCACCAGATAGTCGATGGCACCGCCACCGCCCTGCAAGGTCGTGCCCGGATCGATGGTCAAGGTCGCGGCACCGGTGTTGCGGCCG
>PEUI01000110.1:0-16534 GCA_002785585.1 Lysobacterales bacterium CG02_land_8_20_14_3_00_62_12 | reverse complement strand
CAAGTGCGCGGCTGCCCGGCAACCGCCGAGGTACCGGCCGGACACGCCGTGAACTCATCGACATAGGCGCAACCCGCGGGCGCCGCGCCGATGTGCTGCAGGTCCAGATTGGCCACCGGCAGATCAACGCCAGCGTTCGGTGTGATGTCGAGTTTGATGCGATTGCACGACAGCGCTTCAAAATTGAGCTTGCCGATGGCAACCCCGGTCGGCGCACTGAAGACGTTGCCGAAAGCACCGCCGGTGAATTGGTTGACGTCGACGTTTTGTTTGCTGAACTCGCGATCACTCAATTCCACTTGCGCCGTCAACCACAGCGGTTGGCCGGCATTGTCGTAAGTGAAGGCGGCGATAAACAATGTGCCCTGGTTGTCTCCGGTTTGAATCCAGTCGGTCAACACGCCGCGACCCGATTGCGCGGGATTGAACCACGAACCTTCAAATTGATCGTTGACCTTGACCGCGGCATCGGCGACGCCGACCGCCAGCAGACCGGCAATGGCAAGCGTCAGTGGACGTTTCAGAGAGGGGATGGACATAGCAGACACTCCGTTCGTTGGGGGTGAGGAACCGGGCCGATGGCCGACCCGATGTGCTTCCCAAGTGTGCGCAGCGCCAGTGACAAACGGATGCCGATACGGTGACAGTTTGGCGAAAGCCGTCGTGGCCGAGTGCTGGTCCACACCGCTGCCAAGCGCGGCACCAGCGGACGAAACCGGCGGGCGTTCGGGTCAGCTTTTGGCAGACGAATCGCACCGTCCGAAGTGGCGTCGTCAGCGTGCGCCGGCAGCGACTTTTGCTACTGACCGGGTCGTCACCAGCAGCGTCGGGCGGCGATGCCCATCGGGGCAACCGGTTGCCCTGATTGGCTACCGTTGCCGCCCGCCAGCGCCGGGTGTCGGCGCGGTTGTCGGCAGCTCAGCGCTGCCACTGCAAGGTCAGGCCAAGTTCGCGGCCACGGCGAAACTCGCGGGTGGTGTTATCGCCCTGTTTGAACTCGACTTTGGGATCGAGCAAGTTGCGCAGTCGCAGTTTCAGCGTCCAGGCGTCGGCAAACTGGTAGCGCCAGTTGAAGTCGAGCGCGTCGAAGGCTTGTTCGTAAACATCCGGCGCGCCGAACACGCCGACCCGGGCAATGCGCCGTCCGGAGACGTTGTAGAGCAGGGTCGCTTCCTGGTGGTTGTCCGGCGTTTTGTAACCGAGCTGCAAGTTCAGCACCGTCGGCGACTGGCCCTGTAGTGGCCGCGAGTCGTTGGTCTGGATGTCGTTGGCGCGACCGAGCTGGATGCGCGATTGGATGACGCTGAAGTTGGCGGCGGTGTAGAACGCTTCCAGGTGTGAATTGAGGAAGCCCAAGCCTCGAAAGTAGTCAATCTCGAAACCATAGTTGCGTGCCGATTCGGCATTCGCCAGCGATTGCAGATCGCCGGTGCCGGGCACCTGAATCTTTTCGATCGGCAGCTCAAAGTTTTTCAGGAATGCCGCTACCGACAGCGACTCGCTGTAGGAAAAATAGTGTTCCCAGCGCAGGTCGTAATGGCGGATAGCGCTGGGCTTCAAATCGGGGTTGCCGATGGTTTCCAAATCCAGCTCCGGATCGGTGTAAGGCGCCGCCGATAGCTCCCGAAAGTCTGGCCGCGATACGGTCTCCGACCAGGTCGCTCGCAATTGGTCGTTTTCGGCAAACAGCCAGGTGAAGCCGAGCGCGGGCAGCCAGTCGCCGGTTTGAATGGCGGCCACCACCGGCACGCTGGCGGCGGCACCAAGGGCGAAGGTGCTGACCTGTTGGCGGTTGTCTTCGTAGCGCAGGCCGGCGTTGAATCGATACCGGCTGCGCCAGTTCAGGTCCGCCGCAAAAAATACCGCATCCAACTTCTGGGTGGCCGTGTAGTTGTCGGTCGCGCGGGTGTTTTCGCGCAGCGCAAAGCCATTGGCGCCGATGTTGGCGGGACCCAAAATCGCCTCCAGACTGGGGTTGGCGATCAGTACCGGATCATTGGCAAGCGGGCCGATGCCGATGAAATTGAAGCGGCGGATGGTGGAGTCGCGATCACGCCGCAGGCGGGCGCCGCCCAGGCCGAGATCCAGGTACGACTGCTCGTTCAACACCAGCGGCAATTTGAAACCGAGCCCCAGATCATCGCTGTGGTCGTTCAAGTCGGCAAACGCGGTGTCGTTGCTGTCCGAACGCCGCGAAAAAGTGAACTGCTGGTTGTTGTTGCTACGGTCGTAGCGATAGCGCCGTGTGTTTGGCGAATAGCGGCTGGCTTCCGCCAGCGTGTACTGCCAGTTCAGACTCAAGTCTTGCAGTGCCGGAAAGCGATGCTCACCGGCCAGTTGCTCGGCGAGCAATTGGTTTTCGATGTATTCCAACTCGGTGAAGCGTGAAATATCGGCCGGGTCTTCCAGAAAGCCGGTAGCCACCTGGGCTTGGTCTTCAGTACTGCGCAACAGCAGCGTGGTGCTTTTCAGATGATGGTCGGCGCCCAGGTCGGCACCGGCGACGACGAAGGCGGAGAGGTCAATATTCTGCACGGTGCGGTCGACGGCAAGCTCAGCCGTCTGCGTCAGATCGCCATTGCCAAGCACCGCGAAGCCGCGCCGGGTTTCGTTGAGCGTGTCCCAGGCATTGTGATAGCGCAATGCCGCCAGCACGCCGACTTGGTTGGCGCCCCATTCGAAGCGATTGCCCAGGGTCGCGCTCAGGCCCAGGTCGGGCTTGAGGCGACTGCGCCGATCGACATCGTAAGTCCCCGCCAGCGATTCGCCCAAGCGCTCAATCGCCAGCGGCGACAGGCCGTTGGGATTGCTCGCCGATTGCGGCGTCAGCACGCTACCGTTGGCAGTTGCCGCTGCCAGATCTGACGGTAGACCGCGCACGCTGTCGTAGCCGGTCCAGTCGTCGGCGCCGCCGTTGTAGGTCAGGCCATGCTTGAATGTGCTGCCTTCGACCCAGCCGCTGCTGATTGCCATTTTGGCGATGAACTTGCCCGGTACGCCGCGCGTGCGCAACGCCACCGTGCCGCCACCGAACTCGGCCGGCAGGTCCGGCGACCAGGATTTTTGTACGATCAGCCCATCCAGGATCTCGGTCGGAAACAGGTCCAGCGGAATCACCCGCCGGGTCGGATCCGGGCTCGGAATCTGTGCGCCATTCAACAACACGCTGGCATAGCGATCACCAAGTCCACGCACAAAGACGTATTTGTTGTCGACCACGGTCAGGCCGGTGACGCGCTTGAGGGTGGTGGCAACATCGCTATCGCCGGTGCGGGCAATTTGTTCGGCGCTCAATGCCTCGGTGACATTGGCGGTGCTGCGACGCTCGTCCTGATAGAGCTCTTGGGCACCTTCCACCGCCGCCCCTTGAACATCAATGCTGGAGAGTTCGGTGGCGTCGTCGAGTGCGGCCAACAGGTTGTCGGCGGCTGGCGCGACGGTGGCCGCTACCGTCACCGGCGGCTCGGCAGCAGGTACCAGCGGCGCTGCCAGCAGGGTCGCCATCAGCGTGGTCAACAGCCGCCATCGCGGCATTCGATATTGTCGGAGGAACATCGCGGTCAAGGTCCGTAGCCAGAAGGATTTCTGGCCGGAAAATTACTTCCATCAGGTGACCGTACGATGACGACCGCTAGCCCAGCTCCCTGAAATCGCAGCGCTCCGCTGCCAGCCGGCTGGGCCGAAGCACTTTGCCAGGTGCGAAAAAAAAACCGCCACGGCGCACTTGGCGTGCAACCGTGGCGGGGCGGGGCGCGTCAACACCAGTTCAAATCATCGTGAACCGCAACGCGATGGTCAATACCGCACTTGAGTCGGTACTTTAGAACTTCCAGCCGACATACAGACCATAGGCCAGCGGATCGACTTGCACGCTGCCGACTTGCGCGCCGTTGACGCTGACATCGGCGTTCAGATCGATCCAACGCAGGTCGGTGCCGACATACCAGCCATTGTTCAACTTGAAATCGACACCGCCGTGCAAAGCCAGGCCCCAGGAGTTGTCGATACCCAGTTCGGTACCGGCCAACGGGCCGGTGGTGTCTTCGCTGTAGGTCCAGGTGAAATTGACGCCGGCGCCGAGGAATGGCTGCACCCGATCATTGCCGAAGTGATATTGCACGCTGAGGGTCGGCGGCAGGTGATTGAACGAACCCGCCTTGGCGCCATTGAGATAGACATCGTGCTGGAACGGCACCGACGCCAACAGCTCCACGCCAATACGCGGCGTAAAGAAGTATTCGGCCTGGATGCTCGGTTTCAGATCACTGCCGATATGCGCATCGAAGGCGCCGCTGGCCAAGCTGCCATTGTCGTTTTTCGGATCGACATTGTGCAGTCCCAATTTGACCAACAGATCGCCGCTTTCGAAAGCTTGTGCAGTCGGGGCCAGTGCCGCCAGGGTTAGCGCCAAAATCAGGTAACGGGTTTTCATTTGCAGTCTCCAGAAGTGGTTGTGGGCGCAGGGTAAAGCCACCCGCGGCGGCGCCAGTTGACCGAGGTCAATCTCGGCGCAATTTGCGCCCCGAGGACGATTCGCACCAGCTAGAACTCTGGCGCCGGTCGGCGGCGCCGAGCGCCGCCGTGGCCAGTGCTACGCTCCGCTTCTTTTGGGAGACCGCCATGCCGCACCTGCGCCGCTTGGCCTTCGGTTTTGTGGTGCTGGTTGCGGTGCTGGTAGGTGGCGCCTGGTGGCTGCTGCGCTTGAGCCTGCCGCAACTCGATGGCACGCGGGTGCTGGCGGGAGTTGAGTCCCCGGTGCAGTTGGATCGCGATGCCCTCGGCACCGTCACCATCCACGCCGGCAGCAGCCTGGATATGGCTCGGGCCTTGGGTTTTGTGCACGGTCAGGAGCGCTACTTCCAGATGGATCTGCTGCGCCGCATGGCCGCTGGCGAGTTGTCGGCATTGGTCGGCAGTGCCGCTCTGCCGGTAGATCGCAGCCATCGTGCGCATCGCTTCCGGGCCCGCGCCCGGCGCGCGTTGGCGGCGCAGCCAGCGGCGGCGCGGGCGCGAATCGATGCCTATCGCGATGGCGTCAATGCCGGGCTGGCAGCGTTGTCGGCGCGGCCCTGGGAGTATCTGTTGCTGCGCAGCCGGCCCGCACCTTGGCGCAGCGAAGACAGCGCCCTGGTGGTGTTTGCGATGTTCTTTGATCTGAACAGCAATGGCGCCAATTTGCGTGAACTGAATGTGGCGCGGTTGCGCGCCGTGCTGCCGGAAGCGTTGGTGGCGTTTCTGTTGCAACCGGGCAGTGAGTGGGATGCGCCCTTGCGTGGCACCGCGTTGCCACCGCCACCGCTGCCCACCGCCGAAGTGTTTGATCTGCGCAGCGATCGCTACCCGGTGCCGGCCACCGCCAGCCGTTATGCCACGTTGGATCCCGAAGATTTGGGGCAGCGCCCCGGCAGCAATCAATTCGCCGTTGCCGGTGCGTTGACCGATAGCGGCAGCGCCCTGGTCGCCAATGACATGCATCTGGGTTTGAGCGTGCCCAATATCTGGTTTCGAGCGCGGCTGCGCTATCAGGATGCGGGCGCAGCGGCGGTGGACCTCAACGGGCTGACCCTGCCCGGTGTGCCCGGGCTGGTGGCCGGCAGCAATCGCCACATCGCTTGGGGCTTCACCAATTCTTATGGCGACTGGAGCGATTGGGTGCGCGTCGACCGCGATCCACAACAGCCGCAACGCTATCGCCACGGCGAGCGCTGGCAGAACCTCGAAGTGCATGACGAAGTCATCAACGTGCGCGGGGCCAAAGCCTGCCACCTGCGCGTCGAAGACACCGTCTGGGGACCGATCCTGGCCGCCGATGTCGACGGCACGCCACTCGCCCTGCAATGGACCGCGCACGCACCGCGCATCTTCAATCTGGCGGCGTTCGAACTGGAAACCGCAGCCGACACCGCCGCCGCGCTGGCACTGGCGCCACGCATCGGCATGCCAGCGCAAAACTTCATCGTCGGCGATGCCCAAGGCGCCATCGGCTGGACCTTGACCGGCAACGGCATCCCCTTGCGCGCTGGCTTTGATCCGTCCCGCCCGGCCCATTTTGTCGATGGCCGCGTCGGCTGGATCGGCTGGCTGCCCGCCGCCGCCCAACCGCGCATCATCGATCCACCGGCGCAACGCCTGTGGACCGCCAATGCCCGCACCGTCGATGGCGACTGGCAACAACTGGTCGGCGACGGTGGTGTCGATCTGGGCGCTCGGGCGCAACAGCTACGCGAGGATTTGTTCGCCCATGACCACTTCACGCCAGCAACTTTGCTTGCCATTCAACTGGATGATCGGGCGCGCTTTCTTGGTCGCTGGCAGCAACTGCTGCAACACCAACTCGGCCGCCTGCCAGCGACGCAACTGGCCGAGTTGCGCCAACTGACCGCCCACTGGAGCGGTCGCGCCAGTATCGATTCGGTGGATTTTCGCCTGGTGCGCGGGTTTCGATTAAAGGTCATCGAAGCCGTGCTGGCGCCCTTCGAGGCGCTGGCCAAACAACGCTTTGCGGATTTTGCGCTGCCCTCGGCGCAGGGCTACGAAGCCGCCGTCTGGACGCTGCTGCAAAGCCGACCGGCGCACTTGCTCGACCCGCGCTTTGCCGATTGGGATGCCCTGCTGATCGCCGCGGCCGAGCAAGTGGACCGAGAGTTTGCCGTCCAACCGGGCGGACTGTCGGCTCGTAGCTGGGGTGAGGCCAACAGCTCGCGGATCCGCCATCCGCTGTCGGCGGCTTTGCCCAAATGGCTGGCCGCCGCGCTCGACATGCCGAGCCAAGCCTTGCCCGGCGACAACCACATGCCGCGCGTGCAAACGCCGAGTTTCGGTGCCTCCGAACGCTTTGCCATCGCCCCGGGGCACGAGGACCAGTCTTACCTGATGATGCCGGGCGGACAGAGCCCGCATCCGCTGTCGCCGTTTCATCGCGCCGGTCACGCCGATTGGGCCGCCGGTCGGCCGACCCCGTTGTTGCCGGGACCACGGCGTTATCGGTTGACCCTGCAACCCACGGCGACCCCAGCGCTGTAGCCCGGAGGCAGCGCAGCGGCTTGCCGCCCCACAGCAATGCCGAAGCAACAACGTTGGTATCCAGCACCCAGCGCATCAACGGGCGGATTGCGGGCGACGTTCGGCACCCATCAACCGCATCGCTTCGGCGATTTGTTCGGGTGACATCACCGCGGGTTCGTTGATCGCGGCCATACGATCAGCAGCGGCAAAAAGTTCGTCGGTGCGCCGCGTTTGCAGTTGTTGTCGCAAGCTGCGGGCGATCACTTCGTCACGCAGCAGACCAGCGCGTTGCGCGTCCCGTGCAAGTTCATCGGGCAAATCGATGGTCACTGTAGTCATCGAGGTTTCTCCAGCAGCTCATTGACCCCAAAGCATTGGTTTCGGCCACTATAGCCGACGCACAATGTCAGCGGACCGAATGTCCATCAGCCATCGGCGTGGCAGCAACGTCATCGCTTTGCGATCGGCTATCCTTCGATTTCAACCAGCTGGGGACTTTTGATGCGCAGGATTTTGGGATTGGGATTGATGCTGTCGATCACCGTGATCGGCCAGGCGGCGGAGGTGCCGGCCGAGGTGGCAGCGGCGGCGACCCGCCAAGTCAGTGCCCAGGTGCTCGGCTGGCGCCGCGATATTCACCAACATCCGGAACTGGGCAATCGCGAGACGCGGACAGCGGCACTGGTCGCGGCGCAATTGCGTGCGCTCGGCCTTGAGGTGCAAACCGGCATCGCCAAGACCGGCGTCACCGGCCTGCTCAAAGGCGCCTTGCCGGGCCCGCGCATCGCCATCCGCGCCGATATGGATGCGCTGCCGGTGACCGAAGACAACGCGCTGCCGTTCGCCTCCAAAGTGCGCACCGATTTCAATGGCAGCACGGTCGGTGTCATGCATGCCTGTGGTCATGATGCCCACACGGCGATGACGCTGGGGGTGGCGACCGCGCTGGCGGCGATGCGTGCCGAACTGCACGGCGAGGTGTTATTCATTTTTCAGCCGGCCGAAGAAGGCCCGCCCGCGGGTGAACCGGGCGGCGCCGAGTTGATGCTGGACGAAGGCCTGTTTGATCGGTTCAAGCCCGCAGCCATTTTCGGCATGCATGTGTTCTATACCTTGCATGCCGGCCAGATCGGCGTGCGGGAAGGGCCGATGCTGGCCGGTTCGGATCGCTTTCAGATCACCGTGCAAGGCCGCCAAACCCACGGCGCCCAACCCTGGCGCGGCGTCGATCCGATCGTGACGGCGGCGCTGATCGTCAATCAGGCGCAAACCATCGTCAGTCGCCAACTGAATATTTCCGAGCTGCCCGCGGTGCTCAGTTTCGGCATGATCCACGGCGGTCTGCGCTGGAACATCATCCCCGATCAAGTCGCGCTGGAAGGCACCATCCGCAGTTTCGATCCGGCCATGCGCCAGCAGGTGTTCGACCATCTGCAGGCGATTGCCGAACACGTCGCCGCCGCGCAGGGCGCCAGCGTGGTGACGAAAATCCCGCTGCCGGAAGCGGTCAACCCGGTCACCGTCAATGACCCGGCGCTGACCCGGCGAATGCGCGGTAGCCTGGAGCGCGCCGTCGGCGCCGACCAGGTCATCACCATCACCCCCAACATGGTCGCCGAAGACTTCGCCCGCTTCGCCGATCAGGTCCCCGGGATGTATTTCTTCGTCGGCTCGGTGCCGCCGACACAAGCGCTGGCCAGCGCCGCGGCCAATCATTCGCCGCTGTTCATGCTGGATGAGGCGGCGCTCGATGTCGGCACCCGCGCGATGTTGCAGGTGGCGCTGGATGCGCTTTCTGGCCAGGCGTTGGCCACCCCGCGTTGATCTGGGCCACCGCGCCGACCGCTGGCGGGTCGGCGGCAGCGGTGATCGATGGCGCCCAAGCCCGCCAATGGCCATCAAAGATTACGCACCAGCACTAATCGCTCGCTCTACAATGCGCGCCCCGTTTTTTGTTGATCGCCGTGAAAAATAGCCTTCGCCATTTGCTCCAGCACAGCCTGGCCATCGTCGCCTCCGAGGCTGGCCTGTCCACCGCCGCGTTGACCTTTTCGATCGAGCGCACGCGCAATCCGGCGCACGGCGATTTCGCCTGCAATGTCGCCATGCAGGCGGCCCGCCTTTGGGGCCGCAAGCCGCGTGAAATTGCCGCCTCGATCATCGCGCAACTGCCCGCCGATACCGACCTCGCCAAGGTCGAGATCGCCGGCCCGGGCTTTATCAATTTCACCCTGGCAGCGGATTGCCTGACCCGCACCGTGCTGCGCATGCAGGACGCCGGCGCCCGCTACGGCTTTGCCGCGCCAGCGTCGCGACCGTCGATCATCATCGAATATGTTTCTGCCAATCCCAATGGGCCACTGCATGTCGGCCATGGCCGCGGCGCCGCTTATGGTGCCAGCCTGGCCAATCTGCTCGAAGCCGGTGGCCACCAGGTTTATCGCGAGTACTACGTCAACGATGCCGGCCGCCAGATGGACATCCTCGCGGTCAGCGTCTGGCTGCGCTATCTGGAACTGGCCAACGAAATCGTGCGCTTTCCGGACAATGGCTACAAAGGCGATTACGTGCATGGCATCGCCCGCGATCTGCGCCTGGCGGTGGGCGCGAAACTGCACCACCCGGCTGCCGCCGTCAGCCACGATTTGCCGCTCGATCTCGGCCAGGGCGGCGACAAAGAAGTCCACGTCGATGCGCTGATCGCGCGCGCCAAAGCGCTGCTTGGTGAAGCCAACTACCGACTGCTGTTCGAGAGCGGGCTCAAGCATTGTCTCGGCGACATCAAAGACGACCTGGCGGAATTCGGCGTGCGCTACGACAACTGGTTTTCGGAGCGCAGTCTGGCCACCAGCGGCGCCGTCCAGCGGGGCATCGACACGCTCAAGGCGGCCGGCCACATGTTCGAGAAAGACGGCGCCTGGTGGTTTCGGGCCACCGATTTCGGCGATGAGAAAGATCGCGTTGTGGTGCGCGAAAACGGTGCCACCACCTATTTCGCTTCGGACATCGCCTACCTGCAAAACAAGTTGGAACGCGGATTTGATCGCGCCATTTACGTGCTCGGCGCCGACCACCATGGCTACATCGCGCGGCTCAAAGCGGTCGCTCGTGGCCTCGGCCTGGACCCGAACCGCATCGAAATTCCGCTGGTGCAATTTGCCATCCTCTACGAAGGCGGCGAGCGCGTGCAGATGTCCACCCGTGCCGGCAGTTTTGTCACCCTGCGCGACCTGCGCAAAGAAGTCGGCAAAGACGCCGCGCGCTTTTTTTACGTGATGCGCAGCCATGACCAGCACCTGGATTTCGACCTGGATCTGGCCAAATCACGCTCGGTGGAAAACCCGGTTTACTACCTGCAGTACACCCACGCCCGCATCTGTGGCCTGTTCCGACAAGCCGCCGAAAAGCACCTCGGCTACGACCCGGCGCTCGGTCGCGCGGCGGTCGCCAACTTGGTCGAGCCGGCGGCGGTAGCGTTATTGCAGCGCCTGATGAACTATCCGGAAGACATCGACATTGCCGTGGAAAATCGTGCGCCGCATTTGCTGGCGGCGGCATTGCGCGAGATCGCCAGTCTGTTCAACAGTTTTTACAACGGCACCCAGATGCTGGTCGAAGACGAGCGTGCCCGCGCTCCCCGTCTCGCCCTCGCCGACGGCGTCCGCCAACTGTTGGCGGTCGGCATGGAGCTGCTCGGCGTCGCCGCCCCGGAGACCATGTGATGGCGGCCAAACGCAGTCCCCAGGCCACCCGCGCCAGCGCGCCACGACGCGCCGACCTGCCGTTCTGGGTATGGCTGCTGTGCGGGATTCTGATCGGTCTTGGCCTGGCGGCGGTAATTTTGTTCAAGGGCTGGGCGCCCAAGTTGCGCGAGACCGAACCGGCACCAACGCCAGCGCCGACCACCGCGCCAACGGCGACCACGACCACCGCCAAACCGCGCTTCGATTTCTACAGTGTGCTGCCCGAAATGGAAGTCGTGGTGCCCGATGAAGAAATCAAGTCAGCGAGCGCCAAACCCTCGCCAGCAGCACCCGCCGGTGCCGAGCGCAAACGCCTGGTCCTGCAGGCGGGTTCGTTTCGCAACCAGAGTGATGCCGATGCGCTGAAAGCCAAGCTCGCCCTGTCCGGCTATCGCGCCCAGGTCACGCCGGTTTCGGTCAATGGGGTGGATTGGTTCCGGGTGCGCTTGGGCCCCTACGCCGACTTGGGCGAACTCGATCATGCCCGCGAAGCGCTCAAGAGCAGTGGCATCGAGGCCATCGCGCTGCGCGAAAACGGCTGAGTGCGCGGGCAGCCCGCCGCTACAACCGCGCCACCACCCAGGATCGTGCTTCATCCACCCCGGTGCCCGCGTGCGCCGAGAACACTTGCACGCTGGCCGTGAGGCCACCTTCCAGCAGCGCCTTGCGCACCGCTTGCAGGGTATTCAGACCGGCCCCGCGACTGAGCTTGTCGGCCTTGCTCAACAAGATCTGACAATCCAGCCCGCGCGCCGCACAAAAGTCCAGCATGATCCGGTCGAACTCGGTCAGTGGACGGCGGATATCCATACAGATCACCAGTCCACGCAGCGATTGGCGCTCGCGGAAATAGTTTTCCATGGCCACGCCCCAGGCATTGCGCACGGCCAGCGGCACCTTGGCAAAACCATAACCGGGCAGATCGATCAGGCGCCGCGCCGGGTCGATCTCGAACACCACCAGATGCTGGGTGCGGCCCGGCGTTTTTGACACCCGGGCCAAGGTTGACTGCCCGGTGAGGGCATTCAGCGCGCTCGACTTGCCCGCGTTTGAGCGCCCGGCGAAGGCGACTTCGCTGCCATTGTCGGCGGGCAAACCATGATGGGTGGGCGCGCTCAGCACAAAGCTGGCGCGATTGAGCAGTTTCAGGGAATCGTGGGCGGCCATCCGGGCAGTGTATGGCAATTTCAGCCAACGATGCCGCCCAGGCGGCGCGCGGCCATGCCGGGCGCGAACCTTTGGCCAGCGCGAAATCAGCTCGGGAATCCGGCTTCCAGTTGCGCCAACAGCCGGTCGATATCGGCGCGGCGCGGATGCTCCGGAAAGCGCTCGCGTTGGTCGAGCAGCAGCTTGCGGGCGGCCGCCACATCGCCCTGTTTGTCGATCAGCAAACGCGCCGCCAACAGGGCGTGATCGGGACCAGCCCGGTGTTTCGGAAAACGCTGGAGGGCATTTTTCAATAGTTGCAAAGTCAGCTGGCTAGCCCCAAGCCGGGCCAAGGCCTGTGCCAGCGGCTGAATCTCCTCGGCCGGAGTTGGGCAGAACGCCGGATCGCGCCGCAACAAACCTTCGAACAGAACCGCCGCGCGCTGGTTCAATCCTTGGGCCAACAGGATCAACAGATATTTCTCGCCATGACGCTGGAGTTCGTCGGCAGCGTTGCTCTGCATTAACAGTTCGCGATAGACCTCATGCAGGGCCACCGTGCCGCCATGCGCATCGATCTGCTCGCGGATTCGCGCGCTGGCGGTCGCCGCCTCGCCGGTGGCGGCGAGCGCGCGTGCCGCATCGATCAAGCCCTGGTCGGGATCACTTTGGTGACGCCGCGCCGGCAAAGCGATCTCCGGCTGGATGCGGTAGCCAATGCGCTCACGCGAATGAAAGATCAGATTGCCCATCAAGTGAAAGTTCAACACCAGCAGCGTATTCGTCAGCAACCAGCGCAGCGGCTCGCCGACAAACTCCGGCAGCAGACCGCGGCCCCACGCCTGCAGAAAAAACTGCAGCCCCGCGGTCGCCAGCGCCACCCCGCCCACCACCAGATAAGGCGCTCCAAAAGCGAACATGACCTGCAGCCAGTGCAGCGGATTGAGCGCCTGCCAGAGGTTGCGTTGGAGTGCCAGTGAGATGGTCGCTGCTGGTGTCGCGATCCCCACAAACACGATCCAGACCAGCCCCCATCGGCCGAGATAATCCAGCGACCCGAACACCACCAAAACCAGGAGCAAGAATTGCAACTTCATCTGATCCCAGGCCTGGTCCTGATCCAAGCCGAAGGCGTATTCCGGCGCCGCCGCTTTGCCATCGGCACTATCAAACAGCACGGCTACCGCGTAGCGATAAAATGATAGGCTGATCACCAGATGCACAATCAGCACGGGGATGAACCCAATCGGCAACAGCTCCAGAATGCGCAACGCCGCAAACAGGGCAATCGTACTCAAGGCGGCACTCTGCAAGGGATAGCGCAGGGCGGCGCGTGGGTCCTGCCAGAACGCCAGCACCGGTATGGCGGCGACGCTTGGCGGTTGCGGAATCTTCATCGGCGGGTTATCCCCTTGGCTCGCGATCTTCGGTGTGCCGACGCCGCTGCACGCGACCCTTCAGCAGTTCCCGCAGCTCCTCCCGTTCCAGTTCGCTCAGGGCGGTGGACTGTTGCTTGTGCATCAGGGTTTCCAGTTGCTGTTGTGCCGTTTGCTGGTTGAGTTGCTCGATCGCGTCCAGAAACTCGTGGTGCCAATGTTCGGCTGCCGAGGGGAACTCGGTCAGCGCGAGCCGGGTCAGCGCTGCTTGATCGTCACGCCCTTCGAACTGTTCGAGCAGGATGGCGGTGGTGATGCCGCTGCGCGCCCGGCAGATCGACAGCACCTCAAGCAACAACGGAATGCCCGGCGCTTTGAGGTGGGCGAAGGCATCCGGCGGCGCGATGAGTGCCGCCAGCGTCGGCTGCTGCAACAGCAAGGCCAGTACGGTGCGCACCAGACTGCGGCGCGGATTGGGCGAACTCACCGGCGGCCGGCCACTGGCGCGCGGTACCGGCCGCTCGCTGGGCTCGGCTACGCCGCGCGCCTGACGCAGACGCTGGTCAAGCAATTCTTCGGCTTTGTCGCGCATGCCGATGCTGAGCGTCGGCGCCAGGTTCCATTTGATCGCACTTTTTTCGACCAGCATCGCGAGCATGCCATCGTGAAACGCGCCGTCCGGAATCAACGCGATCAAAGCGCGGCATTTTTCCGCCAGCCGGGCCCGGCCATCGGCGGTAGTGGGATCGGTTTCGGTTTCCTGGTGGGCGAAAAAAAACGCCGACAACGGCAGCGCTTGTTGCAGGCGGGCTTCGAAGCCCGCGCTGCCTTCTTTGCGCACCAGCGAATCCGGGTCTTCCCCCTCGGGTAAAAACAAAAAGAATGCCTGGCGCCCGTCTTTCATGCGTGGCAACACAGATTCCACCGCGCGCCAGGCGGCGCTGCGACCGGCCCGATCACCGTCGAAACAAAAATAGATATCCGCCGAATTGCGGAACAGCAATTCGGCGTGGTCTTTGGTGGTGGCGGTGCCGAGCGTGGCCACCGCCTCGGTGATGCCGTACTGGAACAGGGCGATCACATCCAGGTAGCCCTCGACTACGATCAACCGGCGTATTTTGCTGTGCGCCAGCCGCACCTGATGCAACGCGTACAACTCGCGGCCCTTGTGAAACAGCGGCGTCTCCGGCGAGTTCAGATATTTCGGCTCTTCGCCGGTGGTCATCACCCGACCGCCGAAAGCAATCACCCGGCCGCGTCGGTCATGGATCGGAAACATCAACCGATTGCGGAACTTGTCGTAATTGCTCTTGCCACTTTCGGCGGTGGACAACAGGCCCACCGTGTCCAACAGTCGCAATCGATCCGGATCGCTGCCGAGCGCAAATTTCTGCGCGTCCCAACTGTCGGGGGCATAGCCGATGGCGAATTTCTGCACCATGCTGGCGTCCAGGCCGCGCTGTTTCAGGTAGGCCTGCGCTGTGCTGCTGATTGGTAGTTGCCGCTGAAAAAATCCGGCGGCCGCTTGCAACAGCGCGTACATCGCGTCGGCTTCGGCCTCGGGTTGGCGCGGCCCGCCGCCTTCGTAGGGCACGGTCAAGCCGAGGCGCGCGGCCAATTCTTCGACCGCATCGACAAACTCCAAACGGTCGAACGCCATTAGAAAGCGGATCGCCGAGCCGTGCGCACCGCAGCCGAAGCAGTGATAGAACTGTTTGCCCGGGCTGACATTGAACGACGGCGTGCGCTCATCATGAAACGGGCAACAGGCCTTGAAGTCACGGCCAGCGCGCTTCAACGGCAAGCGCGCCTCGATCACCTCGACGATGTCGGTGCGGGCCAGCAAGTCATCGATAAAGCGGTCGGGAATACGGGCCATTCGAGAGGCAGGAGACGGGAAGCGGGATTGGTGTAGGTCGGCTCAAGCGCCAACGGCGCGGAGCCGACAATATCCGAGTTTGCCATGTCGGTGCCCGGGTGTCGGGATTGACGTAGGTCGGCTCAAGCACCGCAGACACGGAGCCGACAAAGGTCAGAGTTGCGGCGGAACTGGATTTGTCGGCTCCAGCGCTACGCGCCTTGAGCCGACCGACGTCTCCGGTCTGACGCCAACGCTAGCGCGGACGCGGCGGCGCAATCGGAAATGGACTGACTTTTTCGCCGGTGCTGGCGTCTTTGATCTGGGCGGTGCCGCGCCGTTCCACTTCTTCGATGCGCAAAATGCTTTGGATCGGCAAATGCAGCACGGCGGTATCTTTGAACTCTTCGCGCAGTTTCTCTTCGGCTGGATCGACGATCAGGTGTTCATTGGTGACGCCGAAGACCAAATCGGCAATCGTCGTGAATCCCCACAGATCGCTGGATTGCACGGTCTTCGCATAGAGCTCGTAGCTCTTGCCAAGACTGAGGAAGCTGACTTTGTAGAGCCGGGCTTTGCGCATACGTCTATTGTGCCGCAAGCGTGGCGGTGGTGGTTTGCCGCGCGCCGCCAAGGTTCACTACGGCGACTCCCGCAGCGGCAATCCGTGGGCGGCAAGAATCGCCCGGTACCGCCGCCGCTCCTCAGCAGCGGCCAGCGACTCGGCCGACGCCGGTCCCGATTGGCGACCGAGTACACCGCCCTGCCAGCGATAAATATCGCCAGCGGGACTGCTGCAGGATTCGTCCGCCTGCGGCGACAGTAAGGCACATTCGACCAGCGCCCACAGCCCGGCCAGATCGGCGTGCTGGTATTGCATCGACGCCAGCGCGCACAAATCGAGATGGGTAAGAAACCGCGCCTGCTCAATGTGAATGGAGAACGCTTCGTTGAGAAACAAGGCGGTGCGCGCCGCCGCCAATCCGGTTTCGGTAAAGCGCGCTTCCATCTCGGCGCCGACCGCGCTGGCCTGATCGGCGCTACCAATCAGGGTCCACGGCAACAGCAACAAGGGACTGCCGATCAAACCGGCTTCGGGCTCCAGTACCGCATCGGCCATGCGCCCGGCCGCCGCACCGAAACAACTGATGGTCGGCCCATCGCTGGCGCCCGGGGCCCGCGCATGCAGACGTGCCAGCGCCGCAAACAGCGGCCAGCCCGGTCGCAACACCTGCGCCGAATCGTAGAGCGCAGCGGCAATCGCCAAACCCAACTCCGCAACCCCCGGCAGCAATCGCGCCAGATCTTCAGCGATCACCTCGGCCAGCGCGGCGGCCGATTCCACCGGCAAGGTCAACTGTCGTGGCGCGCCCTCTGGCAACAACTCCAGCGCCAACAAACCGGGG
>PEUI01000374.1:24708-24860 GCA_002785585.1 Lysobacterales bacterium CG02_land_8_20_14_3_00_62_12 | reverse complement strand
CGGCTACGATGTGCAATATCGATTTCGCGGCGAAGTTTTCATGTCGCGGCTCAATTACGATCCCGGTCAGCGCTTGCGGGTGCGGGTGGCGGTAACACCTGCCGAGTAAAGGTCTGCCGAGTACCGGCTGGGTCGGCGTTATCAGCGCCAGC
>PEUI01000374.1:11991-24650 GCA_002785585.1 Lysobacterales bacterium CG02_land_8_20_14_3_00_62_12 | reverse complement strand
CAGTGTACGGAGCGGCTATGCGAGCGATCGATCAACTATTGGGCGAGTACGCCGAATCGCACCGGCACCCAATCAACAAACGCATTCACTGGATTTGCGTGCCGTTGATTTTGTTTTCGACCTTGGGCTTGTTGTGGTGGTTGAGCCCGTATCTGGCATGGGCGCTGATCGTTTTTAGCTTGGTCTGGTACCTGCGGCTGTCGGTGCCACTGGCCTTGGGCATGCTGGCGATCACCGCAGCGATGGTGCTGGTGATCGCGCAGTTGCCGCCGCTGGTCTTGCTTTGGGGTAGTGCCGCGATTTGGCTGGGAGCGTGGGCAGTGCAATTGGTGGGCCATCAGATTGAAGGCAAGAAGCCGTCTTTTTTTCGCGACATTTTCTTTCTGCTGGTGGGACCGGTCTGGTTGCTTTCGGCGCTTTATCGGCGCTGGCACTGGGCTTATTGAGCGATGCGCATCGGGGTCCTCGGCGCTGGCAGCATTGGCTGCTATGTCGGCGCGCATTTGATCCAGGCGGGCCACGAAGTGGTGCTGATCGGGCGTGATCGGCTGCGCGCGGCGGTGGCGGCCGATGGATTGCACATCAGCACGACCGGCGCCAAGGATTTTCATCTGCCCGCCGCGCGGGTAAGGGTGGCCACCTCGGTCGCTGCGGCCGCCGACTGTGAACTGATCTTGGTCACCGTCAAGAGCGCCGATACGGCAGCCGCGGCCGGCGCCTTGGCGGCGCTGCCGCACCCTGGTCGCAGCATCGTCAGTTTGCAGAATGGCTTGCACAATGCGGCGGTGCTGCGCACGCAGTTACCCGGCGATCAAGTGCTCGCGGCGATGGTGCCGTGGAATGTGGTGTGGCGTGAACCGGCGCATTTTCATCGCGGAACCAGCGGTGTCATTTTGCTGGAAGCGGCCGGGCCGGCTGCGGATCGGGTGGTGGCGGTGTTGCGGGCGGCTGGGTTGGCGACCCGAACGCATGCGCAGTTGGCGAACGTGCTCTGGGGCAAGCTCTTGCTCAACTTGAACAATCCGATCAATGCACTCTGTGGCTTGCCGTTGCGCCAGCAATTGGCGGAGCGCGGCTATCGGCTGATTTTGTCGGCATTGATGCGCGAGGCACTGGCGCTGATGGCCGCCGCCGGGATTCGCCCGGCCAAGGCCGCGGCTTTACCGCCGCGCTGGCTGCCGACGCTGCTGCGCATGCCCGATGCCATTTTCCTGCGGCTGGCCAGTGCCATGCTGAAATTGGACCCGCAGGCACGCTCCTCGATGGCCGAAGATATGGACCGCGGACGCGCTACCGAAATTGATTACATCAATGGCGAAGTGGTGCGGCTGGCAGCGTCGATCCAGCGAACGGCGCCGTTGAACGCTGCCATGGTCGCGCTGGTGCATGCCGCTGAGGCGACGCACTACAGCCCGCGCCTAAGCGCCAACGCCTTGGCGCAGGCGCTTGGTCTCCGTGGCGACTGCTGACTTCGACTTTGCGTAAGCCGGCAAGGTGGATCTGGCACAATGGCGGGTCTCCGCATTCACTTTGCCATCACCCCGAGGTCACCATGTCGCACGCTGATATTCGTTCTGCCATCCGCCCGCAACCCGATCAACCGATGGTGGATATTGCCGACTACGTAATCGATGCTTCGATCCACAGCGCCGAGGCCTACACGACCGCGCGCTACATGCTGCTCGATGCGTTGGCCTGCGCCATGTTGGCGCTCAAGTTTCCGGATTGCGTCAAACACCTCGGTCCAGTGGTGCCGGGGGCGGAGATGGCCGATGGTGTGGTCATCCCGGGCACCGCGCATCGACTCGACCCGGTGCAAGCAGCGTTCGCGATCGGTTCGGCGGTGCGCTGGCTGGATTTCAACGACACCTGGCTCGCCGCCGAGTGGGGCCACCCGTCGGACAACTTGGGCACCATTTTGGCCGTGGGTGACTATGTTTCTCGGCGCAATGTGCGCCTGGGCAAGCCGCCATTGAGCGTGCGTGACATCCTCGGCTATGCCATCAAAGCGCATGAAATCCAGGGTTGCTACGCCCTCAAGAACAGCTTCAATCGGCTCGGGCTCGACCATGTCATCTTGGGTCGGCTGGCATCCACTGCGGTTGCTACGGCGATGCTCGGCGGCGGCAAAGACGAAATCATCACCGCCATTTCGCATAGCTGGATCGACAACGGCGCCCTGCGCACTTACCGCCACGCGCCCAATACCGGCCCACGCAAGAGCTGGGCGGCGGGCGATGCCTGCCGACGCGCGGTGCTGCATGCGCTGAACGCGGTGGACAAAGGGGTGGTTGGTTACCCAAGTGCGCTGTCGGCAAAAACCTGGGGTTTTTACGATGTCGTTTGCCAGGGCAAAGCCTTTGAGTTTGAACGTCCGTTCGCCAGCTACGTGATGGAAAACGTATTGTTCAAGATCAGCTTTCCGGCCGAGTTTCATGCGCAAACAGCGGTGGAATGTGCCATGCAATTGCATCCACAGGTAGTCGAACGGCTCGATCAAATCGAGCGCATCGCCATCGAAACCCAAGAGGCCGGGGCCCGCATCATCGATAAAACCGGACCACTATCCAACTACGCGGATCGCGATCATTGCATTCAGTACATGGTGGCGGTGCCATTGTTGTTGGGCCGACTGACCGCCGCTGACTACAACGATGAGGTCGCTGCCGATCCACGCATTGATGCTTTGCGAAGCCGCATGACAGTCCGCGAAAATCCGCAGTTCACCCGCGACTATTTTGATCCGGACAAACGCTACATCGGCAATTCGGTGCAAGTGTTTTTCAAGGACGGCTCTGCCAGCGACAAAGTGTCGATCGACTATCCGATCGGGCACCGCCGCCGCCGGGCCGAGGGCATCCCGCTGTTGTTGCAGAAATTCGAAGCCGCGATCAGCGGGCAGTTCGGCACCGAGCAGGCGCAGCGAATTCTTGCTGCCAGTGCCAACCCGGCGGCGCTGGAGGCGATGGAGATCCAGCAGTGGCTGGCGCTATTCGGGCGTTGAGCCGGTCACCGGCGCGCTGATGCTGGCGTTCGGTGCGTTGGCGAACCGACCGCGGCTCGACGCTCATGGATGCTGTGGCGCAGTGTCGCTCTGGTCAGTGCTTTGCCGCTCCGCTGATTGTTACCCAAACGTTAATAGTCTTGGTTTATACTGCCGACCCGACCCGCCAGCGGCTTGGCGCTTCGATTCAAAACCCCAATGGAGTTCGCGATGAACAAGAATAAATTGTCTGCCCTGATTGCGTTTTCACTTGCCGCTGTGTCGCTGTCGGCGACCGCACAAGAGGTTTCCACGGATTGGTATTTCACGGCTTACGGTGCGGCGCTGGTCAATGACACCGACCGCGACGTCAAAGAAAACCTGGATGTTCTGGTGGGCGTGGGACTGGGACGTTACATCGCACCCAAGAGCAGTCTGGATTTTACCGTCGACTACGTGGACCGTGACGTCGGCCGCACCGCCGGTGACGGCTGGTCGTCAACGGCACTGATGGCGTCGTTGCGGCATTACATTGGTGCGCGGTCATGGCAGCCGTATGTGCTTGCGGGCGCGGGTGTCAGTCGTCGCGAGCTGGATCCTGCCAGCAATTCCGTCATCTATGTGCCAGCTTTTCAATTTGGCGCGGGCTTGCAAAAGCGCTTTGGCGCCAGCACCGCCATTCGCACCGAGATCGCTTATCGGTTCGATTTCGATGACAACGCCGTTGCCGGTGAAAACCAGTTCGGTGATTTGCTGCTGACCGTGGGTGGTGTGTTTGGCCTGCATGACGCCGCCGCCGCACCGGTGACGGCGGTTGACGCTGCCGATGCACCAGTGGTGACACCACCGCCTCCGCCTCCTGCGGTTGACATGGATGACGATAACGACGGTGTGTTGAATGCCGACGACAAGTGCCCGAACACCCCCGCTGGTGAGGCGGTTGGTCCCGATGGTTGCCCGATTGCGGTGATTATCGATCTGCGTGGCGTCAACTTCGAGTTCGACAAGGCTACCCTCACCACCGATTCCATCAGCATTCTGGATCAGGCAGTCGATGTGTTGACCCGCTACCCGACGATGAAAGTTGAAGTCGCTGGCCATACCGATGCCGTCGGCACCGATGCTTATAACCAAGGCCTGTCCGAGCGCCGCGCCCGTGTGGTCTATGAATACTTGGGTGGTCATGGCATTGCGGCGGATCGGTTGAGCGGCCCCAATGGTTATGGCGAATCGCGTCCGATCGATTCCAATCAGACCTCCGAAGGCCGTGCCCGCAACCGTCGCACCGAGTTGGTCAAACAGAAGTAAGTCACCGGCAATTGCCAAGCTGCCAGCAGATTGGCGTACCCCAGAAAGCCCGGCCTCGTGCCGGGCTTTCTGGTTTAGCGCATTGCCGCTGTGGCCGCTGCTGATTTAGCGGGGTGGCCAGTCCCCACATGGCGATGGAACAAGATTCTGTGCCGGTGCGGGGGCTTTCCGCTAGCATCCTGGTATTACGCCAACCGGCAAAGGTGCCGCGGTTGGCACTTTGAAAACCGTGGCATAGCCCGTGCTTGCAACTTTGTTCCATTGCCTTTGAAGATGCCCATGGACGCCAACGAAAAACGTGTTCACCCGCGCAAGGATGTTTTCAGTGCCGCCATGCTGGTGGCTGGGGAAGACGGCTATCTGTCCGAGGTCTGGGATATTTCACAGGGTGGCGCCCGCCTCGGGCGGCCGAAGCATTGGCCGACACAAATGCCCGAGCTGATCCGGGTGTTTTTCATGCTCGATCAGGACACCGTGATCAGCCTGGCCGCCCGGGTGGCACGAACGGGCGGTGAACACCTCGGTGTGCAATTCGTCGAAGGCCAGGAAGAACGCATCCACCATCTGATGTACGAGGCGCGTTTTCTCGATGCAGAGACGACGTGATCGTGCTGGCTGACTCCAATCCTGCTGTTGGCCTCCAACGTCTTTATGACGGTGGCTTGGTATGGCCGCCTGCGGTACCAGCAGACGGCGTTGTGGACGGTGATTCTGATTAGTTGGGGTATCGCTTTTTTCGAGTATTGTCTGCAGGTGCCGGCCAACCGCTGGGGACATGCGGCGTACACGGCGGCACAGTTGAGACCATCCAGGAAGTGTTGTCGCTGAGTGTGTTGGTGGCGTTTTCGGTTGCCTACCTGGGCGAACCCATTCGTTGGCAACCCCCGGCTGGCTTTGTGTTGATCATTGCCGGGGCCGCGTTGGTCTTCAGCGCCTGAATCGATACCTGCGGCAGCCCGCTTTCCAGCGCTCAGTAATTGGCGCCGCCGCGGTCACGATAGGCCGCCAGCACGGCGCGCGCTGGTTCGCGGAGCACATCCTGACGCACGGCGATACCACGGCGTGTTAGTTCACCGGCCCAATCCTCGGGCAGCGGGCCTTCATCGAATTCGGTCAGCTCGTGCACGTCGGCACTGCGCGCGCCGATCAACAGGACATCGATACCTGCCCAGAAGCTGGCGCCATAACACTGGCAGCACGGCTGTGCCGAAGTGGCGAGGGTGTAGCGGCCACCGTTGGCGTTGAGCCGAAATTGCTGCAAGCGGGTTTGCGCGGTGATAAAGGCCATAATCTCGGCGTGCGCCAATGAACAGGACTCCGCCACCACCCGATTGACGCCGACGGCCACCACTTGGCCGTCTCCAGCGAAAATGGCAGCACCAAACGGGCCGCCAGTTTGCTGCTCGACATTGCGCTGGGCGAGCGTGATCGCCAGCGTCATTTGCGACCTGTCGTCGGGGTAGCGGCGAGCGAAATCGACTTCCAGCGCGACCCAATCGGGCAGTGCCAGTTGCGCCTGCGAACAAAACGGACGGCCACTCATGTCGGCCGCTTCCAGTGGCGAGGAATAGCGCTGGACGGCGAGAAGAACGGCGTCTTTTTCATCCTTTAGCGACCGCTGTCCAGGAATCCCGCAGGCTGCAGATGCGATTGAATACCGGCCGGTTCGGCTGATGCTGATAGCGATCCGCGACAAAATACCCGAGCCGTTCGAACTGGAATCGCTGTTCGGCGACGGCGGTACCCAAACTGGCCTCGAGCTTGGCCTTGGTCACCACGCGAACCGAATCCGGGTTGAGATGGTCGCGGTAGGATTTGCCGTCGCGCTCGTCATCGGGATCGGGCACGGTAAACAGTCGGTCGTACAGGCGCACTTCGGCAGCAATGGCATGGGCGGCGCAAACCCAATGCAGGGTGCCTTTGACTTTGCGTTCGGCGCCAGGCATGCCGTGGCGCGATGCCAAGTCCAGGGTCGCATGCAGTTCGGCAATGGTGCCGTCGTCGTGTTTGACCACGGCGATGCATCGAATGATGCCGGCAAAGCGCAGGCGCACTTCACCGCCAACGACCAGCCGGTGGAAGCCTTTGACTGGCACTTCCATGAAATCTTCGCGCTCGATGTACAGCTCGCGGCCAAAGGCGATTTGGCGACTGCCGCGGGAAGCGTCTTTTGGATGATTGGCGGCGACCAGCAGCTCGTGATGGTCCGCCGCCAAGTTGGTCAACACCAATTTGATCGGGTCGAGCACCGCCATGCGCCGTTCCGCGCTGGCATCCAGGTCTTCGCGCACCAGATTTTCCAGCACGGAATATTCGATCACGCTTTCCTGTTTGGTGACGCCGATACGCCGCGCCAGTTCGCGCACGGCGGCAGCGGGATAGCCACGCCGACGAATGCCGCACAGCGTGGGCATCCGCGGATCGTTCCAGCCATCGACCAGGCGGTCGTTGACCAGCGCCAGCAGTTTGCGTTTGGACAGCAGTACGTAATCCAGATTGAGCCGCGAGAATTCGATTTGGCGTGGACGGGAGAGTGGTGCAGTCAGTCCTTTTTGCAGCACCGGGGCGACCAATTGCGGATCGTTGACCAGGTCGATTTTGTCCAGATACCAGTCGTACAGGGGCCGGTGATCTTCAAACTCCAGCGTGCACAACGAGTGGCTGATGCCTTCGATCGCATCCGACAGGCAATGGGCAAAGTCGTACATCGGATAGATGCACCAGTCGCTGCCGGTGTGCTGATGGGTCACCTTGCGAATGCGATAAATCGCCGGGTCGCGCAGGTTGATGTTGCCACTGGCCATGTCGATGTGGGCGCGCAGGGTGCGCGCGCCGTCGGCAAACTCACCGGCACGCATGCGCGCGAACAAGTCGAGGTTTTCTTCGACCGTGCGCTCGCGAAACGGACTGTTGCGACCGGCTTCGGTGAGGGTGCCGCGGTAGTTGCGCACGGCGTCGGCATCGAGGTCGCAGACGTAGGCCAAGCCGACGCGGATGAGTTTTTCAGCGCATCGGTAAAAGCTCTCGAAGTAGTCCGAAGCGTGGCGCAATTCGGACCACTGGTAGCCGAGCCAACGCACATCTTCTTTGATGGCTTCGACAAACTCGATGTCTTCTTTGCCCGGATTGGTGTCGTCGAAACGCAGGTTGCAAAGGCCGGTGAATTCGGCGGCCAGCCCGAAGTTCAGGCAGATCGACTTGGCGTGGCCAATGTGCAGATAACCGTTGGGTTCGGGTGGAAACCGGGTGTGAATCTGCGCCAGGCGGCCGCGGGCCAGATCATCGATGATGATCTGGCGAATAAAGTGATTGGGACCGGGGCTGGGATTGGAAGTGCCATCGTGAACAGGATTGGGACTGGCTGCGTCGGTCATGGTGGTGGTCAATCGATGGAAGTCGCCAAGTCTAGCGAGAACCTCGATTTTCAGCAGGTGCCGCTGACTTTTGAAGCACCGCGAGGCATTGCCCGGGGCGCCGAATTGCGACTGGCAAAGCAGCTTGTAAAGGGTCGCTTAGGCGTTGCGCAGAAATAACTTGCGCAGATTGCGCCGGACTTTCGTTCGCCTGCAAGGCGCACAAAGTGGAGCATAGTCGGACTATGTGACGCTTTGTGCAACGACGCAGGCGGGCGATAAGGACCAGCAAGATGGGTAAGTTATTTCTGCGCGACGCCTTAGATCCAGCGGGTGCCGTTGCGGACGCGCTGCTTGAGGCGCAAACGGACATCGCCACGCACTTCGCGAATATTGACCGCGACGCCGTCCTTGAGGATTTCCAGGCGACCCTGCTCGGCCAGCCGTGCGGCCACCAGGCGCACTGGACGCATCAGGTCGCGCCAGTCCATATGCAGGTCCTCGGCCGCCAGCTTGGCGACATCGCCGGGGCAGGCACCGTTGGGGTCTTCCGGGCGTTGCGTCAGCATTTCCAAAATGCAGGCATGCAGCACCTGCGAAAGCGTTTCTTCGGGAACCGGAGGATGGATGCGAGAGTGCGACATGGTGCGGAGTGTGCGCGCAACCCAGCGCACCAGCAAGGGCGGTTTCACCCACCAGTGTTGCAGGATTTCACCCGGGAGCAGGGGACGGCAATCCTCCGGAATCGAGGCTCGATAGCGTGCCATCACGGTCGCGGCGTCGCTGCGTACCTTGGGCTGCCTGCCAACTGGTCGGCAGGCTCTAGCCTGGCCACGGTGGCAAGTTCAGCGACCGCAGCGGTCAACCAGCGCGTGGTCTGCGCGTTTATCCCACTGTCCACACACCATCCGAACACCACACCAGCAGGAGATCACGATGAAAATTGTCATAGCTACCTTGTTGTTGCTCAGCGCCGCCTTCGCCCAAGCGGCGACACCCTGGGGCGACGTTCACCAGCAGCGTCAACATTGGCGCATTGAACGGGGCATCGCGATCGGTGTTTTGAGTCGCCCAGAAGCGCGTGTGCTGCGCTGGGAGCAAGGCCAACTCCGCCGCTTGCAATGGCGGATCCGGGCCGACGGCGTGGTCACTCTGCACGAGCGTGATTTGCTGCTGCGCCGCCAGCATCAGGCCGGTCGGCATATTGCCCGATTCAGTCGCAGCCAGCGCTGCCGCTATTGAAGGCAGCCTGGCGCGGGCAGGGCAGCCGCGGGCTCGGTCGGTGAAGTGATGTCGGTGAAGTGATTGACCCGCGCGACCGGAGCCGACATGCTTGGCTACTCGACTTCTGGCTGGCAGGTATGCGGACCAAGCTTCGATGGGTTGCGGTCGCGCTGGGGTTGGCGGGACTGGGTGGCTTAGGGTCAATCAGCACCGCCGCGGACACCGGTGCGATGCCCTATGCGGCGCTTTATCAGGCGGTGCGGCCAGCGCTGGAAACGCGAAGGTTCGATCATTTGTTGGCCAAGGCGATGGTGCAGAGCAAGCTGGCCGGTGTCAGTCCGGCTGCCATTCGCCTGCAAATCCATGCGCAGAGTGGCGTTCAGGAGATCGTCGTCGATGCCGATGGCGGCTTTCAGTTTCCGTTCAACGATGCCTTGATCGCCGAGAATCCAGCGGTGACGTCAAATCAACCGAAAGGCTCGCTGACGCTGTCGGTGACCCTGTTGCTGCGTCCGTTCCCCAGTCTGCGCGTGCCCTACCGAGAGATCGTCAGCGGACTCGATCAGGCCAAGCAGGTGATCGCCGAAGATCAAAATCAGCGTGCGTTGGTGGTGCGGGGAGTCGAAGTTCGGTTTCCGCCGGGTCGCGCCGCGACCGTCACCCTGCGCGCCAGGAGTGAGCAACTGCTGATGGCCGATGGCGAGGGCAAGGTGATCGTGCGTGATGCGCAAGAATGGCACCGCGTTGGCGCCGAGCTGGAGTTCTCGGAGACGCCGTTGTTGTTGTTGCCCTATTTGGGAACCCCGGGAGGAACCCCATGAGCGCGCTGCCACGACTGATTGTGGGCAATCGAAACTACTCATCCTGGTCGTTACGGCCGTGGCTGTTTTTGCGTCAGTTCGGTCTGGCTTTTGCCACCGAAGTGATCGCGTTGGATACGGCGGATTTCCGGCGTCAGGTGGCCACCGTATCGCCCACCTTGCGGGTGCCAGTGCTGCTCGACGGTGATACCAGTGTCTGGGATTCTCTGGCGATTTGCCTTTACGCCAGCGAACGTTGGCCGGGGTTGGTCGCTTGGCCCGTCGATCCGTCGGCGCGCGCCATGGCGATGGCGGTGACCGCTGAAATGCACTCGGGTTTTGCGGCATTGCGCACGCATTGCCCGATGAATATCCGGCGCAGCGTGGTCGGCTACGCGCTTCCGGCGTTGGCGTTGGCCGACGTGGATCGGGTACTGGCGATTTGGCGCGAAGCACGCGGCCGTTTTGGCAGCGGTGGTGATTTCCTGTTTGGCGGCTTTTCGCTGGCCGATGCGTTTTATGCGCCGGTGGTGACGCGTTTGCTGACCTACGGCTTGCCGTTGGCAGGTGTCGAGCGCGCCTATGTGGAGGCGGTGATGGCTTTGCCTGCCATGCGCGAGTGGTGTAGCGCAGCGCGTGCCGAGTCATGGACGATTGCGGCTGCGGATCAAGTCGGGCATTGAACTCGGGAGTTGGTAACGCGTCAGTTTTGGCGGATTGCGGCGCTGAGCGATGGGCACGGTAGCGACCCTCGGCGCGCCCTGGCACCGCTATCGTTTCGGCTCGATCGGCTTCGCAGTTTTGGCACTGTCGGTGATAATGTCGGCGGCGGCATTCGCGCTGGTTGCGGGTGCGTGCAGCCCGGGAGCGTTCGACCGATGACCCCTTCGCCGCTGTTGCCTGAGGTTCCACGAGCAGCCACTGGTACCGCTTTGGTGTGGCGGCACCACGTGCATGGCCGCGCCATCGCTGGGACGTTTCCCGGGATGCAGCGGGTCTGCTTTGGCCTCGGCTGTTTTTGGGGTGCCGAGCGCTTGTTCTGGAATCTCGATGGCGTTTTCACTACGGCGGTAGGCTTCGCCGGTGGGCACACGGTGAATCCTGGTTATCGTGAAGTGTGCAACGGGGGTACCGGCCACGCCGAAGTCGTGCAAGTGGTCTATGACGAAAGCCAAATGACCTTCGCAACGCTGCTGCACTGGTTCTGGCAGAGCCATGATCCCACCCAGGGCATGCGCCAAGGCAATGATCGCGGTAGCCAGTATCGGTCAGTGATTTATCCGGCAACTCCGGCCGCATTGACGGCCGCAGAACAAAGTCGTGATCGGTACCAGCAGCAGCTCTCGGCCGCGGGTTACGGCAGCATCACCACGGAAATAGCGATTGGGCAGACTTTTTACTATGCCGAGGAATACCACCAGCAGTACCTGTCGAAGCATCCGGCAGGCTATTGCGGACTGGCCGGCACCGGGGTGGCATGCGTGCTGCCCGGCGCTGCCGGTCAATAGCTTAGGCTGCTGCCAACTGGCGGCATTGTTCTGCGGTCAACGTCACTTGCCGTGGGTAGCGGGCATCATCAACGCCCAGTTGTACCGGGTCGCCAGCACGGAGTGCGCCAAGCAGGTCTTCGTTCACGGCGAAGTCCAGAAAATGTACCGCCGAGGTCTTGGTTTCGTTACTGCGATCCATGTCGGCATCGGCGATCGCGTAGTGCCGGGCGCCGGTGCCAACCTGAAAATACAGGCGATCTTCGATCCCGCGCCATTCGGCCAGACGCAGCGCGCGCACCGCCGGATCGGCAAACTCGATCAACAGGGTGGCTTTCAGACTGGTTCGGTCGGAGATCAGTGGATTGTAAGTATCCAGCTCTTCCTGGATCGCGTCCGGCTCGAAAATGCGTTCGATCCGCAGCATTTCCTGGATCTGGTATTGCACGGTCAAACGATCCTCGAACATCAGGGTCATGTGCTCGCCCAGCGCCACCGAGCGCTGGCGTTTGTGGGCAATGGCCCGCGACCGAAATGCGGCGCGTTGCTCGGCGTAGGCTTCGAGCGAAAGCAGGTCGGTACGGGTAAGTGGCTGGTAGTCGGTCATGGTAATCCTTCGGTAGGCGTGAATCGGGAGCCGACAATCGGTGATCGCGGACTGGTGCTGGCTGGCGACTGCCACTTTCAGATGCCATAGGCCAATCGCAGTAACGACAACGGATTCTCGGCTGCTGGCTTGCCGGGCACGCCGTCCGCAATGTGCGCGGCGGCCATTGGACAATCGCTGGTGAAGTGCGCGCTGGCGGCGTTGAGCACCCGATCCGCGACCGGCTTGGCTATTTTTCTGGCGAGCGGGTAAGTTGCCGTCTTAACGCCATAAGTGCCGTCGTGACCCGAGCAGCGCTCGATCAGGGTGAACTCGGTGCCCGGCACCAAGGCGAGAATATCGCGGGTCTTCGGGCCGATATTCTGCACGCGCTGATGGCAGGGGACGTGGTAACTGACACTGCCTAGCGCATTGGCGAATTCGGTGTTGAGCAGACCGGCCTGGTGACGATGCATCAGGTACTCGAATGGGTCGAAAATCGCCCGCTTGACCCGCAACACATCGGCGTCATCGGGAAACATCAACGGCAGTTCCTGCTTGAACATCAGTACACAAGAAGGAATCGGCGCGACGATGTCGTAGCCGGCGTTGATCGCTTTGATCAAGGCCGGAATGTTGGCGGACTTGTAGGCGGCGACGGCGTCGAGATCGCCCAGTTCCAGCTTGGGCATGCCGCAGCATTGTTCGCGCTCGACCAGGACCACGGCAATCTGGTTGTGACGAAATACGGCAATCATGTCGTCCACCACTTGCGGCATATTCACATTGCCATAGCAGGTAGTGAACACGGCCACTTTGCCGTGGGTTGGGCCCGCTGGCAGCGTGGGCGCGGCTTCGGCGGGCACGCCAGCGCGCGCAAACCGACGGCGCGCGGTGGCGCTGTAGTAGGTTGGAATG
>PEUI01000374.1:10982-11934 GCA_002785585.1 Lysobacterales bacterium CG02_land_8_20_14_3_00_62_12 | reverse complement strand
CGATTGGCGGCGTTGACCACGTCGACCACGACCGGAATGCTGGCGAGCTTGCCCACCGCCGTTGTTGCCGAAAGAACTTTCGCCGAGCGCGTGGTTTTACCTTGGCGATGGCCGACCGCTTTGGCGCGCAACATCAGGTGCGGAAAATCCAGGTTCCATGGGTGCGGCGGCACATACGGGCACTTGGTCTGGTAACACAGGTCGCACAGGTAGCACTGATCCACCACCTTGCCATAGTCGGCCTTGGGTATCCCATGGACCTCGCCGTCGGCGGTGGCGTCCACCAGATCAAACAGGTTGGGAAAGGCTTGGCAGAGACTGACGCAGCGCCGGCAGCCATGGCAAATGCCAAAGGCCCGCTCCAGCTCCTGGTTGAGCGAATCGGCGTCGTAAAAATCGGCATTGCGCCAGTCCAGCGGATGCCGGGTCGGTGCGTCGAGATTGCCTTCGCGGCTGCTGCCAGGTGTGGTGGACATGAAAAAACCTCTCGTGCGCAGACGTGAAGCCGCGGTCGCGCGCAGAATGCTTGCGCACGACCGTTGCCTGGTTTATGCGTTGGTACTTAGACCAATTCCGTCAGCGCTTTGGTAAACCGATTGGCGTGCGAGCGTTCGGCCTTGGCCAGGGTCTCGAACCAGTCGGCGATCTCGTCAAAGCCTTCGCTGCGAGCGGCCTTGGCCATGCCCGGATACATGTCGGTGTATTCGTGGGTTTCGCCGGCGATGGCGGTGGTCAGATTCTGCTTGGTTTCGCCGAACGGCAAACCGGTAGCCGGGTCGCCGCAGGCTTCGAGATACTCCAGGTGGCCGTGGGCGTGGCCGGTTTCACCTTCTGCGGTGGAGCGGAACACCGCAGCGACGTCGTTGTAGCCTTCCACGTCCGCCTTCTGGGCGAAGTACAGGTAGCGACGATTGGCCTGCGACTCGCCAGCGAACGCATCCTGCAGATTTTT
>PEUI01000374.1:0-10961 GCA_002785585.1 Lysobacterales bacterium CG02_land_8_20_14_3_00_62_12 | reverse complement strand
AGCCATGGTGGTTCTCCAGTTGGGGGATTTAAGCCCTGCGGCCAGGGTGCGGGCACTTTAGCGCGCACCATCAACCGATCACAATCAATTGTTTTGATGAATGTGATAGACAAAACCTATGGATGATGCGGCTTGCTCCGTCCGCGCTTGGCTGGCTGCCGCGCGATCAGGGGGCGGCCATGCCGCTGAGCAGCGGTTTGGGCACCGCCGCCAGCACTTTGCAGAGACGTTGCAAAAACGGGGCGAACGCCGAGCTGCGCCGCCACACCAGACCGATCCGTCGATGCGGCGGCGGATCGCTGAAGCGCATCAGTTTCAGTCCCGGCATCGGCGCGACTGGCGCCTGCACCGCGAGCGCGGGCAGCAGCGTGATGCCAACCCCCGAGCCGACCATTTGCCGCAGCGTTTCCAGGCTGGTGGCACGAAAGCCGGATTGCTCCTCGGCCTGCGCCAGCTGACAGACCGCCAGCGCCTGGTCGCGCAGACAGTGGCCTTCTTCGAGCAGCAACAATTGCTGATTTTCCAGATCGGTGAGGCGCAAACGCTTGCGTTTGGCGAGCGGGTGATGCGCTGGCAGCGCGAGCAAAAAGTGCTCCGAAAACATCGGTTCTGCGTGCAGGTGAAGATCGGTCTGCGGCAACGCCAGAATGGCGGCATCGAGGCGGCCGTCGTGCAGACGTTGCAGCAGCGCTTCGGTCTTGTCTTCGGTCAAAAACAAGGTGAGATTGGGAAAGCGCTTGCGCACCTGCGGGATCACATGCGGCAACAAATACGGGGCCAGGGTGGGAAAAATGCCGAGCCGCACGCTGCCCGCTTCGGGGTCCAGCGCGCGGCGGGCAAGTTCCTTCATCTGATCGATTTCGTGCAGCACGGTGCGTGCACGGCTGGCAATTTCCAAGCCGACATCGGTCAGCAAGACGTTGCGCGAATTGCGTTCGACCAGGCTGACGCCCAGCTCTTCTTCGAGCTTTTTGATTTGGGTAGAAAGCGTGGGCTGGCTGACAAAGCAGGCTTCGGCGGCATGACCGAAGTGCTTGAGCTCCATCAGGGTGACCAGGTATTTGAGATCGCGCAGATTCATCGAAAAGGACCGAGGACGCGGCAGTGTATGCGGGAAAACTGCCGCGCAGCCAGCCTTTGGTTCGTCGTCAGCGATCCTCTGGAACCGCAGCCTGGCACTGATCTGACCGGCTTGCGACCGTGGCCCGTGCTCACCACAGCGGGCGATTGAAATCAAACTCGGGTTGCGCGGTGGCCGCACCGAAGGCATTGCCGACGCCGTAGTCGATGCCCAGTCGCAGCAAAACATGGGCGCGTTCCGGGGTATCCATTTCCGGGGCGATCACCATCGCGCCGAGTTGATGGGCCTTGCGCACCAAGGCGAGCAAGGTCGGATTGGCCGAGCTGGTCATGGTGGCGGCATCGACGATCTCGGCATCCAGCCGCAGGGTGTCTACCGGTAGCTGGGTGAGAATGTGCACCGCCGCAAAATCACGCCCGTAGTCGGATAGACCAATGCGCAGGCCGGCGGCGCGCAGGCGCTGCAGCGGTTCGACCAATTCGGCGCGGTGGTCGAGCAATTCGGCGCTTGGCAATTCGAAAGTGATACCGGTGCCCGCCAGTTGCCGCGATTGCAGTTCGCCCAGCAGCCAATCGGCTTCGCCGGGCTGGATCAGCCAATCGGCCAGCATCGGCAACAGCAGCCGCAGCGCGTGGCGATCATTGCGCGCGGCCTCCCGAGTGCTGAGAGCGTGGCCGATGCGCAGCCGTTCGAATACGCTGCGCACGCCAAGTTCGCTGGCCACCGCGGCGCAAGTGGCATAGTCGGCACGCGAACCGCTGTCGTGGGCGCTGGTCAGATAAAACTGGAAATCGAATTGCCCCTGCAAGGTGCCCTTCAGCGGCACCAGTGGTCGAAACTCGACGCGCACATGGCGTGGATCCAATGGCCGACTGAGCACCGCACGCACCGCCAACGCCGGATCCGGTCCCTGGCGCACGTTGTCTTCGAACCAGGCGACGCTGTTGCCTCCGCGTTGGGCCGCGCTGGCGACGGCGGATTCCGCCGCGGTGATCGCGGAATCAAGACGCCATTGGCCCTCTTCGAGATCGACCAGTCCGACGCTGGCACTGATCGCCACCGCTTCACCGGCAAGGGTGAATGGCTTTTCGACCACGGCGAAGCGCACGCGCTCTGCCAGTTGCGCAATGGCTTCCCGGCGATCGCGGGTAATAAGCACCACCCAGGAGCAATCGCGCAAGGTGCCGGCCAGGTCGTGGGCCGCCAGATAGCCGCTGAGGCGTTGCCCGATTTCGACATCCAACGCGCTCAAGCCGGCGGTGCCGATCTGCTTGCGCAGCAAGTCGGCATCATCCAGCGCAAAACAGAGCAGGGCGGAGCCGGTGGTGCCGAAGCGGGCCGGAATACGGTCCAGCAGCAGTGACCGCGGATAGAACCCGCTTTTGGGATCGCGCGCTGAACTGGCTTCGGTTTGCGCCCGCAGCCACTGCGCGCGCTGCACGCGTGAGCGGATCACCCCGATCACGTGTCTGGCCTTGAGCGGTTTGACCAGCACTTCGTCGGCACCGGCGGCGATCGCGTCGAAGCGTTCGCCGGCATCACCGGCGGTGGACATCAGCACGATCGGCAGCATCGCATGTTCGTGCTGTTGCTTGATTACCTGCACCAGATCGACGCCGCGGGCATCCGGCAGGCTGGCGTCGATCAACACCAGATCGGGCTGAAACTCGCCAATCGCTGCAATGGCGGCGCTGCCATAGGCGGCGATGCGCGCGGTCATGCCCTCGGCGGCGACCCAGTGGCCGGCCTGGATCGCGAGGTCACGGTCGTCTTCCACGATCAACACGCGATAGGCAGGCAGCGATTGGCGGCCGAGCAATTCGTCGAGCCGGGCGACGATGCGATAGCTGTCCAGCGGCGCGGCAAAATAGGCGGCGGCATTGGCGCGCAACGACAACAAACGGTAGGTCAGATCGCGGTTTGACGACAACACCATCAACGCCGGCGGTGCGCTCGCCTTGGACCACAGCGCTTGCAAAGAGGGCAATGCGCGCAATTGCGGCGCCAGCATGACCACCGCCCCCGGCGCATAGTCTTTGAGATAGACGCGGGCTTGACTGGCACTGGGATAACTTGAAACCTGGTAGCCGCGTTCGCTTAAGGTGGCGACCAATCCCGGGGCCAGCGATTCGGCGATGCCGATCAGGCAGATCGCGTTGCGCGCCGACTTGGGACGTACTTCCTTGGTGCCTGGATGGAGGTTAATCGTGCTGATCGACGGCACCGGTGCGTGGGGCAAGGTTGGCGCGTTGTCGGCCGGCGTTGCGGCTGGCGCTGGTTGCGGCTTGGCGGCGGCATCGGTAGCGGCGCCCAACGCCAATCGGGCCAATTCGTCCAGGCGGATCAGTTGCGCCGTATTCGGCGCGCGCTCCGTCTCCAGAAAGCTCGCCATATAGGCCGACAAATTGCCCAGGCCGGTCACCTGTTCGTCATCGGCGTGCTCGAACAAGGTGTCGATCTGATCGGCAAAGGTCTGTGCTGCCGCCAGCGTCCAGTTTTCGGATAACGCGGACCAAAGTTTCAACAATGCCCCGGCATCGGCTGGGGTGGAGGTAGGGTCGGTTGCGGTCAGTGGGCCAGTGGGCATGGGTCTTGGCGGGTGGGTTGGGTAAAAAAAGCCAGTGGTAGCGAGGTGGGCGCCAGCTTCGGCACAGTGTAGGCCAATGGCGACGCCTTAGGTCTTACGCAAGAGCCATGCCGCAACGCGCAAACTGTGCCGGCCAGCACATTGTTCGGTAGCTCACTGCTGAGGGTTTTTCTGGCTCGTTTTTGGGCGGCGGCAGTGGCACACTGGCGGCGTCTGTGGGGGCTTCGCAGGTGGGCAAGCTGATTGGGGGTAAGTGATGAAAAAGCATTTCTACATCGTTGCGCTGTTGGTGTTTTTGGCGAGCCTGGCCTACAACGCCTGGTATTGGGGGGGCGCGGCGCAACTTGCCGATGTCGGGCCGCTGATTCGCCGGGCCGCCGAGCGCGAAGCGCCGTTGGTGCAGACGTACTTGCTGGTGGGTGATCGACTGCTCGGCTGGAGTGGCCAGCAGGCTGCAGCGGCGGCTTCCGCGGAGGCGGCGTTTGCGCCGGCGCGGGCACGCTTGCTGGCGCAGCCGGAGCTGGTGATCGCGGATCTTTTTGGCCATCACTATTCGCTGGCGCAAAGCACATTGCGCTTTACCCATTGGCTTTGTCCGGTGGCCTTGCTGGTGTTCCTGATCGCTTGGGCACGGCGTCCGCAGTCGATCAAGATGAAAAGCCTCGGCCGCCGCTAGCCGACATCGCCATCGCTGCTGGCACCTGCGCTCGGTGGCGACCGTAGATGGCTACGTCAGCCCTTGCGCCGCCGTCGGCGAGTAGCTGTAATCGACCCTTGCTATTTTAGAGGTTGGATCGGTGGCTATTACTCGCATGCAAGACTTGGACCTGCGCGGCCAGCGCGTGCTGATCCGGGAAGATCTCAATGTGCCGATCAAGGAGGGGCGGATCACTTCGGCGCAGCGGCTGGAGGCGGCGTTGCCGACCTTGCGCTTTGCCCTTGCCAGTGGCGCCAGTGTGCTGGTGATGAGCCATCTGGGGCGCCCCAAAGAAGGCACTTGGGAGGCATCGGCATCGTTGGCGCCGGTAGCAAACTGGCTCAGTCAGGCGTTGGCTTGCGCGGTGCCCCTGCTGCGAGACTATCTCGATGGGGTCACCGTGGCGGCGGGCGAAATCGTGCTGCTGGAAAACTGCCGGATGAATGTCGGTGAGGACCAAGACGACGAGACTTTGTCGCGACGCTATGCCAGTTTGTGCGATGTCTTTGTGATGGATGCCTTTGGTACCGCGCACCGGGCCCAGGCTTCGACCCATGGCGTGGTGCGGTTCGCCCCGGTCGCCTGCGCCGGCCCCTTGCTGATGGCGGAGCTGGACGCCCTCACCCGTGCCTGGGAAAACCCCGAGCGACCATTGCTCGCCATCGTTGCCGGGTCCAAAGTGTCGAGCAAATTGGCGTTGCTGGAAAATCTGATCACCCGGGTCGATCAATTGATTGTCGGCGGCGGTATTGCCAACACCTTTCTGGCAGCGACCGGCCTGCCGGTGGGCAAGTCACTGGTCGAGCCGGATTTGATTCCCACCGCGCAACGCATTTTGGCAGTGGCCAAGGCGCGTGGCGCGCAATTGCCGTTGCCGACCGACGTGGTGGTGGCCCCCAGGTTTGCCGCCGATGCACCGGCCAGCATCAAAGCGGTGGCGGCGGTGACTGCGGACGAGCTGATTCTGGATATCGGGCCGGCCACCGCGGCGGCCTACGCGGCGCTGATTCAGGCCGCGCACAGCGTCGTCTGGAATGGCCCGGTCGGGGTGTTCGAGTTCGCTGCTTTTGGTGCTGGCACCGAAACTCTGGCGCGCGCGGTGGCGGCGTCGTCGGCGTTTTCCATCGCCGGTGGCGGGGACACCTTGGCGGCGATCGAAAAGTACGGCGTGCAGGATCAGATCAGCTACATTTCCACCGGTGGTGGCGCTTTTCTGGAGTTCCTCGAAGGCAAGGAATTGCCCGCCGTTGCGGCGTTGCGTGCCCGCGCTCAATGATCGGATCGGCGTTTCAGAATGGTGGGTTGCACCCACCCTACGCCTACAGGAGATTGCCGATTCAGATCTCGACTTGGGTACCCAGCTCGATCAGACGGTTGCCGGGAATCTGGAAGAACGCCGTCGCCGATTCGGCGTTGCGGGACATGTAGGCGAACAGCTTGTCGCGCCACAATGCCATGCCCGGTCGGTCGGTCGGAACCAGGGTTTCCCGGCTCAGGAAAAAGGTCGTGTCCATCATTTCGAAGGGCAGACCCTTGGCTTCGCAGCCGCCCATCAACCGCGGCACGTTGGGTTCTTCGGCAAAGCCAAAATACAAGCGCACGACAAAAAAATCGTTGCCGAGTTCTTCGATCTGGATACGTTTTTCCTGCTCGGTGTTCGGCTCTTCCAGGGTTTCTACGGTCAACAGCACATTGCGTTCGTGCAGCACTTTGTTGTGCTTCAGGTTGTGCAACAAAGCGTGCGGAACGGCGTCGAGATTGGCGGTCATGAAGACGGCTGTACCCGGTACCCGCAGCGGTGGATGGGCGGTGATTGAGGTGATGAAGGGCTTCAGCGCCAAGCCTTCGGACTTCATTTGCGCCAGCAGTAGACGGCGCCCCTTGCGCCAGGTCGTCAGCATCACAAACACCACCGTGCCCAGCGCCAGCGGAAACCAGCCACCGTGCGGAATCTTGATGGCATTGGCGGCAAAGAACGCCAGGTCGATGGTGAGAATGGCAGCGCCGACCAGCAACGCCAGCCACGGCCGCCAGTGCCACAAGCTGACCGCGACGATCAACGCCAGCATGGTGTCGATCAACATCGCGCCGGTGACGGCGATGCCATAAGCGGCAGCGAGATGGCTCGAAGTCTGAAAGCCCAGAATGACCAAAACGATGGAGACCAGCAAAAAGCGATTGATCAGCGGCACGAAAATCTGCCCGGCGGTCTCGTCTGAAGTGTGCAGAATCTGCATGCGCGGCGCAAAGCCGAGTTGGATCGCCTGCCGGGTTACCGAGAACGCCCCGGAAATTACCGCTTGCGAGGCGATCACCGCCGCCAGCGTCGACAACCCGATCATCGGATACAGCGCCCATTGCGGCGCCAGCAGATAAAACGGATTGCGCGCGGTGGCGGGATCTGCCAGCAGCAAAGCGCCCTGGCCGAAATAATTCAACAGCAGTCCTGGCAACACCCACCGGAACCAGGCGGCACGAATCGGTTTGGGTCCGAAATGCCCCATATCCGCATACACCGCCTCGGCGCCGGTGATGGCCAGCACCACCGTGCCCAGCGCCAGGAACGACAACCACGGATGGGCGAGAAAAAACACCACGGCGTAATGCGGACTCAGGCCGCGCAGAATGCCCGGGTTATGCACAATTTCCAGCAGGCCAAGCGTGCCCAGCACCAAAAACCACAGGCACATGATCGGGCCGAAGATGGCGCCGATCCGCGCGCTGCCGCTGCGCTGGAAGGCGAACAAGCCGATCACCACCAGCAACGAGGCCGGCACCACGTATTGGTCCAGGCCGGGGGCGGCAATTTTGAGGCCTTCGACGGCGCCCATGATGGTCATCGCCGGGGTGATAACGCCATCACCGTAAAACAGCGATGCGCCCAATACCGCCAGCACGATGACGAAACCACGCAGCCTGGACCGGCCAACGGCGCGCAGCGCCAGCGCCATCAAGGCCATGATTCCGCCTTCGCCACGGTTGTCGGCGCGCATGATGAAAACCACGTACTTCAGCGAGACCACCAGCATCAGCGACCAAAACACCAACGACAACACGCCGAGCACATTGGTCTCGGTAATGGCCATGGCATGCGGCCCGCCAAAAGCCTCGCGCATGGTGTACAGCGGACTGGTACCGATATCGCCAAACACCACGCCGATGGCGCCGACGGCGAGCGCAATAACGCTGGTGTCCGACTTGGATTCGGTGGGCTGGGTCATCGGCTGTTGGGCGCTTCAGGATCGCGGGGCGCGTAGTGTACAGAGTCAGCGTAGAGCTGCTTTGAGTGCTTTGCGAATCAAGGTTTCCGCGCTGTCATCGGGTTCGGCCGCCGCTTTCAACAGGCGGGTGATTTCCACCGGTTTGTAGCCGAACTGGATCAGCGCCGCGGTCGCCTCGGCCATCGGGTCGTTGGCGATGGCGGCGGGACCGTGGCTGGATCGTCCGCCTGCCAGGCCCAAGCCATCGATGCGATCACGCATTTCCAGCAAAATGCGCTCCGCCGTTTTTTTGCCGATGCCGGGAATGCGAATAAACGCGCTGACCTCGCCGCCATGCACCAGCCGGGCGAAATCCGTCACCGAAACCCCGGAAAGGATCGACAACGCGGTCTTGGCGCCCACGCCGCTGACTTTAAGCAAGGCGCGGAACAAGCTGCGCTCGGCCTCGCGAATGAAGCCGTAGAGCGCGACGGCATCTTCTTTGACCGCGTAATGGGTAATCAGGATGACTTCGCGGCCGAGCTCCGGCAGCTCGTAAAAAGTGGACATCGGCGCTTCCAATTCGTAGCCGATGCCGTTCACTTCCACCATCAGTGCGGGCGGTTGTTTGCTGATCAAAATACCTTTCAAACGGCCAATCATGGAAAGCCCCTGGATCGGTGACTGCGGCTGCGCAACTGCGGGTGGGTGACGACGGTCAGCTTAGCTGACCGCAAACGGTAGTTGATCCAGTACCAAACCATCGGCAGCGACCCGCAGCACGCTGCCGTGCCGATCCCAGTCGCCGAGCACAATGCGTTGCCGCAGGCTGCCAGCCACTGGCTGTGGCGGGTGAATGGCGGGTCGATGGGTGTGGCCATGAATCATCCGCTGCACCTCGGTTCCGACAAACGTGGACTGCACCGCAACCGGATTCACATCGGTGATCGTCGGTTCCAGCGCTTGCGTGTGTCGAGCACTCTCGGCGCGCGCAGTCAGGGCGAATTGACGACGCACCGGTAACGGTTGCGCCAAAAAGTCATTCTGCCACGCGCTTTGCCGACACTGTGCCCGCCATTGTTGGTAGGCAGTGTCGTCGGTGCACAGCGTGTCGCCATGCAACAACAAGGTCGGAACGCCATAGAGATTCAGGCGCGTGTGGATGTCGAGGAGTCGCAGGCCGGCACGTTCGGCAAAGGCGTTCCCGAGCAGAAAATCGCGGTTGCCATGCACGAAATAGATCGGCACGCCATGGCGGCTGAGCGTGCGCAGCGCCGCTGCCACCCGGGTCAGCAGGGCGGCGTCATCGTCATCGCCGATATAGGCGTCGAACAAATCGCCCAGGATGTACAAGGCGCGACTGCCTGGGGCCGTTTCCCGCAGCAGCCGACACAGCGCGTCGGTAACCTCTGGCCGCGCTTCGGTGAGGTGCAGATCCGAGATAAACAGGGTGGGCATAGTCATTCTGGGCGCATTCGCCGTGGTCGTCTGCTGCCAGCCAGCCGACCATGACCGTTGCCCGACAGTCGCTCGGCATCCGCAGCGGGCGCGCTTTGATTCTTAGAGCAGTTCCGCCTTCAGAATGATCACCGGCGACACCGGCACATCGGTGGGAAACGGCGCCTTGGCGCCACGCTCCACATCCTTGATCGCCCTCACCACATCGAGCCCTTCGACGACCTTGCCAAACACCGCATAGCCCCAGGTCATGGGACTGTCTTTGCTGACGAAATCGAGCCGCTGGTTGTCGACCACATTGATGAAAAACTGCGCGGTGGCGGAGTTCGGATCGCCGGTACGCGCCATGGCGACGCTGCCGATGACATTGCTCAGACCATTGTCGGCCTCGTTGACGATCGCTGCCCGCGTGGGCTTTTGCACCATATCCTGGGTGAAGCCGCCGCCCTGGATCATGAAATTGGGAATGACGCGATGAAAGACGGTGCCGTCGTAATGGCCTTCCTTGACGTACCCCAGAAAATTGGCCACCGACTTGGGCGCTTTGACGGCATTGAGCTCGATCACAATGCTGCCCATGTTGGTGCGCAGCGCGACCCGCGGCGCGGTGGTGCTGGCAACCGCAGTTGGCTTGACGCCAGTGGCTGGCTTGGCGTCGGGGGTGGCGGCGCTGGTCAGCGTGGAAACGGCGAGCAGGGTGAGACTCAACAAGGGCTTCAACATGGCGATTACTCCAAAGTTGTGGGGCAGGAAATGGGACCAGCAATAACGAACCAGGCGATGGCAACGGTGCCGTGATCAGCGCGCGCGCGCGTGCAGTCGCTCCAGCACTTGCGCATGATCGGTCAGTGCCGGTTGATTTTCTTCGGCAACAAATCCAATGGCGGCATAAGCATTGACGAAATCGTAGACTTCGGCCAGTGCCGCGCCAGAAAGTTCCGCGACATCGGTCAACGCGGTGGCTGCTTTCATCATCGCCGTGGCAATGCGAAAGTGTTTGGGAAACTCGCGCTCGATCTGCGGCCACTTCAACAGTTTGAAGCGGGCATTTTGATCGAGTCCGGCCAATAAAGCGGTGCCGTTGGAGGTGCCCATGGCATAGAGCCAGACCAGCCGCGACAGCGGCAGGCCGGCGCCGCTGTCGCGCAGTTTTTCGAGCTCGGCGGCGGGCACCGGTTTCCATTCGCTATGCAAAATCTGGCCGCGGCAATAGGGCAGCAGCGGTTTAAGCGTCAATCCGCTGTAGTAGCGGTCCTGAGCCGGGTCCAGAATCAAGGTGGGCAGGCCGGGGCGTGACAAGGCGGCGGCCTCAGGCAACCGACCGGTTAACAGAAAATCGGCCAACGAGCCGGCGCTTGGTTTGGGCGCCGGCGGGGTGGCCGGTGCTGCCGTGGGTGCGGCTGCCATTGGGGTAGCGGTAGGATGGGCCGGCACTGCTGGCCGCTGACCGGTGATCGGTTGCCCGACGGCAGCCTGCTGGCCAGTAATACGCTGGGTTACCAACGGCCGCTCGCCGGTGGTGCGCACCACGACATTGGGTGCCACCGGTTTGGCCACCAACGGCCGTTCGCCGGTAACGCGCGCCGGTGTGGCGGCGGCCACCGGGCCGAGCCCGTGGGGAGGGATGCCAGCGCTGCCGACGTCTTCGCCGATCACCAGTCGCAGTGCATGTTGCAAGCCGCCGCTGCTGATCGGACGGGCGACCATGATGTCTTTGTCGCTCATCGATGACGCGGTCAGGCAGATCACCCGGCGCGACTGCGCGTGCGCTTTCAGCCAATCCATGTGGCCATACAACGAATCGACGTCGATCAGCAGAACGTCGGCGCTGGCGGAATCCGCAATCCATTCCCAGCGGATGTCCATCTGCACACCGTGCATCAATGATTTGATTTGTTCCAGCTCGCTGGGGGCAACGCTTAGCGCGGCAATTCGAAA
>PEUI01000082.1 GCA_002785585.1 Lysobacterales bacterium CG02_land_8_20_14_3_00_62_12 | reverse complement strand
AAAGCGATGCCGAATCCACTCGAGATTTTGCGGATCGGCCGCATCGATTCAAGCAAATTCAGGGTCGAGGCATCCACTCCTCGATTGTCATCCCCAAGGTGACTTCAGAGACGCGCCCGTATCTCCCGGTAGGAATTCTCTCGGCGCACTCTATCGTGTCGGATAACGCCTTCGCTCTCTACGACGCCCCTCTCTGGAATATGGCGCTCATCGCCAGCCGCCTGCACCTGATCTGGATTGCCACCGTCTGTGGAAAGCTGAAAACAGACTTCCGGTACTCCAACACCCTCGGCTGGAACACGTTCCCGGTGCCGACACTGACCGAGAAGAACAAGGCCGACCTCACCCGCTGCGCCGAGGACATCCTGCTGGCAAGGGAGCGCCACTACCCCGCGACCATCGCGGACCTATACGCCCCCGAGGACATGCCGGCTGACCTGCGCGCCGCGCATGAGCGCAACGACGAAGTGCTGGAGCGGATCACCATCGGTCGGCGCTTCAAGAACGACACCGAACGGCTGGAAAAGCTGTTCGAGCTCTACACCAGGATGACCGCTTCGGCTGCACCGGCCAAGGGCAAGAAGCGCAAGGCGGGAGCCAAGGCATGAGCGACCAACCCGTCAAGCTGACACCAGCGCCCGAAGGCTACGCCGACTGGCTGGCCGACCTGAAGACGCGCATCCACACCGCCCAGCAACGCGCCGTGCTGGCGGTGAACCGGGAACTGGTGCTGCTCTACTGGCAGATTGGCCGCGACATCTTGACGCGGCAGGCGGAACAGGGCTGGGGCGCGAAGGTGATCGAGCGGCTGGCGCAGGACTTGCGCGCCGCCTTCCCCGACATGAAAGGGTTTTCCCGCGCCAACCTGATGTACATGCGGGCGTTCGCGGCGGCCTGGCCCGACGAGCAAATTGTCCAACAGGCTGTTGGACAATTGCCCTGGGGCCACAACCTCGTGCTGCTGTCGCAGTTGAAAGACCCGGCACAGCGGCTGGCCTACGCCGAAAGCGCCATTGCCCACGGCTGGTCGCGCAACGTGCTGAACATCCACATCGAAACCCGTTTGCTGGAACGTAGTGGTAAAGCCGCCACCAACTTCGAGCTGACCTTGCCCAAGCCGCAGTCCGATCTGGCGCGTGAATCGCTGAAAGACCCGTATCGCTTCGACTTTATGGGCTTGAGCCGCGAGGCAGGCGAACGGGCCATCGAAAAGGCCCTGGTCAAGCACGTCACCGAATTCCTGCTGGAACTGGGCGCGGGTTTCGCCTTCGTCGGGCGGCAGGTGTTGCTGGATGTGGGTGGCGACGAGTTCTTCATCGACCTGCTGTTCTATCACCTCAAGCTGCGCTGCTATGTGGTGATCGAGCTCAAGGGCGGCAAGTTCAAGCCCGAGCATCTGGGCCAATTGAGCTTTTACCTGACGGCCGTGGATGCGCAGGTCAAACACCCGCAGGACAAGCCGACCATCGGCCTGCTGCTGTGCAAGAGCAAGAACAAGGTGGTGGCCGAATACGCGCTGCGCCAGAACACGCAACCGCTGGGCGTGGCGGAATACAAGCTTGTTGAATCCCTGCCGCCGGAACTGGCGACAGATTTGCCGAGCATCGAACAGATTGAACAGGAATTGATGGGAAATGATGCAGGTACAGCCAATGCGGACGATGAGTCATGATCGATAGCGATACCCGGCGGCGCGCCATCCCCTCCGTCTCCGTCACCTACGCCCGCAACGGCACATCGACCAAGGCCAATGCGCTGGGGATGCGACCGATGCAGGAACGCGCCTACGAGAAGCGCGGCGAGCAATACCTGCTTATCAAGTCGCCACCCGCGTCGGGCAAGAGCCGTGCGCTGATGTTTGTGGCACTCGACAAGCTCAAGAACCAGGGCATCAAGCAAGCCATCATCGTCGTGCCGGAGAAGGCGATCGGCGCCAGCTTCAACGACGAGCCGCTGTCGAAGTACGGCTTCTGGGCTGACTGGCACGTCGAGCCGAAGTGGAACCTGTGCAACGCGCCGGGCGACGACAACGGCGGCAAGGTCAAGTCGCTGGGCGCGTTCCTCGAAGGCGATGACCAGGTGCTGGTCTGCACCCACGCGACCTTCCGCTTCGCGGTCGAAGCCTACGGCGTTGCGGCGTTCGACGACCGCCTGATCGTGGTCGATGAGTTCCACCACGTTTCGGCCAACCCGGACAACAGGCTCGGCCTGCACCTCGGGCAGTTCTTCGCGCGTGGCAAGACGCACATCGTCGCCATGACCGGCTCGTATTTCCGCGGCGATGCCGAGGCCGTGCTGGCCCCGCAGGACGAGTCGAAGTTCGATACCGTCACCTACACCTATTACGAGCAACTGAACGGTTACGAGTACCTGAAGCAACTCGACATCGGCTACTTCTTCTACGGCGGGCCTTACGTTGATGACCTCCTCAAGGTTCTCGACCCCGCCGAGAAGACCATCATCCATATCCCCAACGTCAATTCGCGTGAAAGCACGAAGGACAAGATGCGCGAGGTGGAGCACATCATCGAGGCACTGGGCGAGTGGCAGGGCATTGATGCAGCCACCGGCTTCCAGCTCGTCAAGCGGCCCGACGGCAAGGTTCTTCGCATCGCTGATCTGGTCGATGACGATGCCGCCAAGCGCGACCGGGTGTCCGCTGCGCTCAGAGACCCGGCGCAGAAGAACAATCGCGACCATGTGGACATCATCATCGCGCTGGGCATGGCCAAGGAAGGCTTCGACTGGATCTGGTGCGAACACGCGCTGACCGTGGGCTACCGCGCCAGCCTGACCGAGATCGTGCAGATCATTGGCCGTGCCACCCGCGACGCGCCGGGCAAGACCCGTGCGCGGTTCACCAACCTGATCGCCGAGCCGGATGCGGCCGAGGACGCTGTCACCGAAGCCGTCAACGATACCTTGAAGGCCATCGCGGCCAGCCTGTTGATGGAGCAGGTGCTGGCGCCGCGCTTCGAGTTCAAGCCCAAGCACCCCGACAACGGGCCTACGCCGGGCTTCGACTACGGCGCGGGTGGCTACGACCCGAGCCGCTGCAATGTCGGTGTCAATGAGCAGACCGGGGCGTATGAGATCGAGATCAAGGGCATCGCCGAGCCCAAGAGCAAGGAGGCGGCGCGAATCTGTCAGGAAGACCTGAACGAAGTCATCGCGGCCTTCGTGCAGGACAAGCCCAGCATCGAACGCGGCCTGTTCGATGAGGAACTGGTGCCCGAGGAGCTGACCCAGGTTCGCATGGGCAAGATCATCAAAGACAAGTATCCCGAGCTTGATGCCGAAGATCAGGAGGCCGTGCGCCAGCACGCCATCGCTGCGCTGAACCTCACGCAACAGGGCAAGCGGCTGGTCTTCGAAGGCCAAGGCGCAGAACAGCGCGACGGATCGCCCAACACTGCCCTGATCGTCGGCGTGCGCCGCTTCGCGATGGACGTGCGCGATCTGGACATCGACCTGATCGATCGCATCAACCCGTTCGGCGAAGCCTACGCCATCCTCGCCAAGGCCATGAGCGAGGAGAGCTTGAAGCAGGTTGCGGCGGCGATCTCGGCCAAGCGCACCAGCTTGACGCCGGACGAAGCGAAGGAGATAGCCGTTCGCGCCGTTCAGTTCAAGAAGGAACGCGGCCGCATTCCGGCGCTCGACTCGCAGGATGCCTGGGAGCGTCGCATGGCCGAAGGCGCAACCGCGTTCATGCGCTTCAAGGCGGAGGGGCGCTATGAGTGACCCCGATCTTGACGCACTCGCTGCGGAGCTTGCCGAGTTCGCACCGCCCGAGAAGAAAGGCGGACGGCCGGCCAGTGAGGAGCGCGTTATCGCGGGCTTCGAGGAAGTCCAACGCTTCACCGAGCAGCACGGGCGTGCGCCGCAGCACGGCGAGGACCGCGACATATTCGAGCGCCTTTACGCCGTGCGCCTGGACCGCTTGCGCGCGCTCCCGGTCTGGCGCTTGCTGCTGGAGCCGCTGGACCATCAGGGCTTGCTTGCCGCTGCGCCAGCCGCTGCTGCTTCGGCGGATGAAACCATCGACATCGACGATTTGGCCGCCGAGCTGGCAGGCGTGGCCGACGCGGACGACATCACGGTTCTGCGCCATGTCCGCACCAGTGCCGACAAGCGCGACGCCGAGGAGATCGCAGATCGCAAGCCGTGCGAAGACTTCGAGGCGTTCAAGCCACTGTTCGAGCGCGTAGCGACCGAAGTCAAGACCGGCTTGCGCCAGTCACAGCCGATAGCGGCGGGCCGCCGCGCGATTGAGGCCGGGGACTTTTTCGTTCTCGATGGCATCACGCTCTACGTCGCCGAGGTCGGCGAGCCACTGAAAACCACCGCCGGGGAAGTGGACCGCCGCCTGCGCCTCATCTTCGCCAACGGCACCGAGAGCAATCTGCTGCTGCGCTCGCTCCAGCGCGCTTTCTACAACGACCCCGCCGCGCGGCGGCTGGCCTCGCCCAAGAGCGGGCAACTCTCCTTCGGCGGCGAGCTTGAGGCTGATGATGTCGAAAGTGGCACGATCTACGTCCTGCGCTCCCTGTCCGATCATCCCTACGTCGTGCAGCACCGCGACATCATCCACAAGGTGGGAGTGACCGGCGGCAGGGTGGAGACGCGCATCGCCAACGCCGAACACGACGCCACCTACCTGCTGGCGAAGGTCGAAGTGGTGGCGACCTACAAGCTCGCGGGCATCAACCGCACCCGGATGGAGAACCTGTTCCACCGGCTGTTCGCGTCCGCGCGGTTGAACATCACCATCAGTGATCGCTTTGGTCACCCGGTGCAGCCCGAGGAATGGTTTCTGGTTCCGCTGTTCGTGATCGACGAGGCCGTCGCGCGCATCAAGGATGGCAGCATCACCGGCTACCTCTACGATCCGAATGCCGCGAAGCTGGTGAAGGCATAGGAAAGCCGAACAGCATCAGGTTGACGCACGGCGATCCCTATGACTCGATGTGAACGCTTGAGTGCTTGAGTGCTTCAGCCCATTCGCGTGTGGATACCGCTCCGGCACTGGCATCGTCAACGACGAGCCTTGCGCTGACACCGAGGTGGTGAAGTGTCTGAAGCTGACCGCTGAGAGCGAGTCTGTGGCCAGCAAAGTAAAGCCCAGCGAGGTCAGAGCGGCTCGGTCGCTCACCGTGGAGTGCGACTTGTCGATTGCTGTTATAGCAATTATTTTGGCTATAACCTGAATAAAAGCATAGAATAATTACACTATGGCTAAGACGATTGCCCTACTACTGCCATCGACCACTGAACTTCTGCAACGGTTCGGCGAACGTTTGCGTCTGGCGCGGCATCGCCGGCGCCTCACCGCGAAGCAGGTAGCGGAGCGCGCGGGGATGGCGCCGATGACCTTGCGCAACCTGGAGCGGGGCGGGGCGGGTGTAACGATGGGGGCCTACCTGGCCGTCATGCAGGTGCTTGGCATCGAGAAAGACCTGGACTTGCTGGGTGCCGCCGATACGCTGGGCCGAGAACTGCAGGACGCTCGCCTGACGGCCCACGGCAACGTATTGGTGCGCGCACAGTTGTCGGCAACGGGAAAGCCGCTGCCCGGCAGGCGCCCATCTGCGGAGATTGATTTGACCGCGAGGCAGCCCGATCCGGCCACAGCTACCAAGCCCAAGCCGCAGTCGCGCGAGCACAGCGGAGGATGGGTTGAGAAGTACGGCTTCATCAGTGGCCAAAGCCTGGTTGATCTGATCGACGCCGAAATCACCACGCATAAAAAAGGACGTTGAGCCGTGACCATCGCGGTGTACGCCGATTGGGCCGAGTTGCCGCATCCTTTGCGCCTTGGCTGGCTCCATGCATTGCGAGGCGCGGGGCGGGAAGTGTTCGAATTCGAGTTCGATGTTGCAGCATTGGCACATCCTGGACTGACCGGCCTGCCACTCGATCCGCGGCTCGGGCGGTACCCGGGCCGCCAGCACCCACCGCAGGGGCACGAGACCTTCGGTGTGTTTGCCGATGCCAGTCCGGATCATTGGGGCCGCTTGCTGATGCAGCGGCGCCTGGAACGCGAGCAACGTGCGGGACACGCGCCCAAGCAAGCACGGCTGTTCGAGTCCGACTACCTGTTGGGTGTGCATGACGCATTTCGAGCGGGCGCGCTTCGATTCCGGCTCAATGACACGGGTGCTTTTCTGGATAACCGTCACGATGTCGCGGCGCCGCCGTTTGTGCAATTGCGCGAACTGGAATCCGCCAGCCTGGCGCTGGAACGCGATGAAGACAACACCGCCAAAGCCGGCGACGATTGGCTGCGCCTGTTGATTGCCCCTGGCGGTTCGTTGGGTGGCGCCCGGCCCAAGGCTAGCGTCGTCGATCCGGACGGGCATTTGTGGATCGCCAAGTTTCCCAGCGTGCGCGACGAGTACGACGTCGGTGGCTGGGAACTGGTCGTCCAAACCTTGGCGCGGGGTTGCGGGTTGCGGGTGCCAGAAAGCCTGGCACGCCGCTTCGCGAATCCGCACCACAGCTTTTTGGTGAAGCGTTTTGATCGGACCGAAACCGGGCGACGCATCCACTTCGCCTCAGCGATGACGATGACCGGGCGCAAGGACGGCGATGATGCGTCGGCGGGCGCCAGCTATCTGGAGTTGGCTCGCGTGCTGATCGATCACGGCGCGCAGACCGATGCCGACCTTCTGGAGTTGTGGTCACGCATCGTATTCAACATGCTGGTGTCAAACAGCGACGACCACTTGCGCAATCACGGCTTCCTGCTGGTACCGGGCAAGGGCTGGCAACTGTCCGCGGCCTACGACCTGAACCCGATGCCCGACGCGCAAGGTTTGCGGCTGAACGTCAGCACGGCCGACAACGCCCTGGATCTCGACCTGGCGCTTTCCGTGGCAGCCTACTTTCGCATTGCATTGAAAGCTGCGAACGTCATCATCGAGCGCAGTCAAGCCATCGTGCGACAGTGGTCGAAGGTCGCCAAGGGCCTGGGCATTCCAGCGCGCGAACGGCAGCGGATGGCGGCAGCATTCAGGTTGGCGAAATGACGGTGATGGCCGAGGTTTCTTGCGCATCGACAGTGCCTGGGAGTGGATGGATGGAAACGGTTGCGCCAGAAATTCGGGTCGATAGGCAACCGCGTGTCGGTTACGGTTGCGGATCATGAGCGCCGAAGTCGATCTGCATTGGATGCGATCCGCGCTGGCGCTGGCGGAGCGGGCGGAGCGCGAAGACGATGAGGTGCCGGTGGCGGCGCTGGTGATCGCTGCCGACGGTGTACTGATCGGGCAGGGTTGGAACCGCAATATCAGCGATCACGATGCCAGTGCCCATGCCGAGATCGTGGCGCTGCGCCAGGCCGGACAAAAGCTGGCCAATCACCGATTGGTCGGCTGCACGCTGTATGTGACCTTGGAACCCTGTGCGATGTGCGCGATGGCGATGGTGCACGCGCGCATCGCGCGGCTGGTGTACGCGGCAGCGGACCCCAAAACCGGCGCTGCCGGCAGTGTGTTCGACCTGCTCGGCGATGCCCGCCACAACCATCGAGTCGATGTGCAGGGCGGGGTGCTGGGCGCTGAGGCGAGCGCGCGCTTGACCGCGTATTTTCGCAACAAGCGCAGTTTGCAGCCGCCGCGTTGAGGCCAAGTGTGCGCGGCCAGCCCCGATCAACGCTGGCGCTGCCGTATGATGCCGCGACCATCAACCCGCTGAACGCCCATCACCATGAATCCGCCGCAAAAACATGCCGAGAACCTGATCTGGATCGATCTGGAAATGACCGGGCTCGATCCGGATCGCGACGCCATTATCGAAATTGCCACGCTGGTGACCGACAAGCAGTTGAATGTGCTGGCGGAAGGTCCGGAGCTGGCGATTCGGCAACCATTGGCCCGTTTGCAAGCCATGGATGCTTGGAACGTCAAGCACCACAGCGCCTCGGGTCTGTGGCAGCGGGTGCTCGATTCGAGTTTCGATGCCGCCGCCGCCGAGGCCGCGACGCTGGCGTTTTTGCAAGCTTGGGTGCCGACCGGAAAATCGCCGATTTGCGGCAACTCGATCTGTCAGGATCGGCGCTTTCTGGTGCGCGGCATGCCGCAACTGGAGCGCTATTTTCATTACCGCAATCTGGATGTTTCCACGCTCAAGGAGTTGGCGCGGCGCTGGCGCCCGGATCTGGCGCAGGCGTTCACTAAGCGCGGTGCGCATACCGCCTTGTCGGATATTCGAGAGTCGCTGGCCGAGCTGGTGTACTACCGCCAGCAGATGGGGCCACTTTCGGGCTTGGTGGATCGGTCGGCGTAGCCGCCAATCCTTTGGAGTGCGGCGGCTTGCCGCCGCTTTGCTTTGGCGGATGCGCTGCGCTTATCCACCCTTGTATGTTGCGCTCTGGATGCCGGTTTTGGTGGATGCGCTGCGCTTATCCACCCTACTTCCATCCACGACTTATCCACCTTGTATGTTGCGCTCTGGATGCCGGTTTTGGTGGATGCGCTGCGCTTATCCACCCTACTTCCATCCACGACTTATCCACCTACAAGGCGCGGACAAAGAAGCTATCGCAACTGAAGTGCCCGGTGCCACCGAGTGCCTGGGGGATGGCGACGAAGCCGGAACGTCGATACAGTTTTTTGGCGGCCTCCATGCCGGTCAAGGTTTCCAGATAGCAGCGTTTGAAGCCCAGCTCGCGGGCGGCATCCAGACAGCGCTGCATCAGCGCCTGGCCGGCGCCCAGCCCACGCAGGGCGGGCAGGAAATACATCTTGCGCAGCTCGCAGGTATCGGCATCACCGCCGAGCAAAGGCGCCACACCGCCACCGCCCTGAACAACCCCAGCGCGCTCAATGACAAAATAGGCGGCGCGCGGAATGGCATAGGCAGCGGTCATCGCGCCGACTTCGGCATCGTGGATCGCAAAACCCGGTCCATCGGCGCCGAACTCCGGCATCACCCGGCGAATGATCGCGGCGATGGCGGCGTCGTCGCCTGGGGTAATCGGGCGTAGGCAATAGGGCATGGACGGGTTGCTCCCATAAAATGCGAAAACTTGTAAACTTGCGCCGCTCGCGGTGGCGGGTGATGGTGCGGGCCGGTTGGCTGGGTGCCGTCGGCCGACAGGGTGCATTTTAGGGACTTACGAAGGAGGCCAACAAGTGAAGCGATTGCCGAAGATTTTGTCGTTGGTGCTGTTTGCCGGGTGCTGGCTCAACGGGACGGCGGAGCCGTGGACGGCGCCGACTACGCCGCACTTCGATACGCCAGCGGACTTTGTGCCAGCGGTGTTCTCCGAGGGTGCCGCCGATGGATTCTGGGCGGTAGGCGGGGTGAAGGGCAACGCCGTGGTGGTGAAGTTTGATGCCGCTGGCAATCGGCTCGCGCAGCGTTTTATCAGTCCCGAAGATGACAATTCATTCCCGAGCGTTGGCGTCGGTAGCGACAGCCTGCTGCGGCATCTGGCCGATGGCGGCGTACTGGTGACGGCGCCGGCGGAAGATGCCGATCACGGCTGCGTGGTGAGCCGCCTGGCTGCGGATGGCAGCTTGTTGTGGCAGACGGCGATCGCCAATCTGGACAACGATATTAGTGAACCCTGCCGACGTCTTGAGCTGGATGGTAGCGGCACGATCTGGGTAGCGACGGGCCGGTACAGCAGGCGGTTTCTGCAGGTGGTGGGTTTACGCAGCGACGGCACCATCGTTGCCTCGGTAGCCGTAGAAAATGTCATGAGCACGCTGATCGAGATGCGTGCCGACCCGGTGGCTGCCGGGGTGATTCTGGCCGGTGATCGAATCAGCACCAGCGATACCGCCACCGTGGCGCGGGCACTTATCCTGCGGCTAAACGCCGAAGGCGCCGTCGATTGGGCTTGGGAATCCAGCAACGCCGCAGCGGTGACCGGCGTGCAGGAACTGCAAGTTTCTGCGAGCGGCGGCATCATCGCGATTTCGAGTTTTGATTTTTCCGAGGAGAGTCGCACCGCCAAGGTGGACTGGCTGGTGCAAAGCCTGACGCTGGCCGGCACCCTGCGCTTTGAGCAGACGCTGCATTTTGCCGAGGCCACGCGCCTCGGGGGCACCAGCAGTCTGGATGCGCAAGGCTTGTGGATGGTGCTCGGACAAGGCGATTTCCCAAGCCAGACGCTGGCCGCGCGCCTGGCGCTGACTGGAACGATGGCAGCGCCAGTGCTGATCGCCAATGCCAACGGCTGTGCCCGCCCCGATGAGGTGCGCTGTTTGTTGGCGCTGCGCCACGACCAGGGTTTGTGGCTGCTGGTCGAACCGACCCAAGGCAGCGGCGCCGAATTGGTGGGTTTGGATGCCAGCGGTAGCGAGCGGGCGCGCTTGTCGGTCAATGAAGACAACGACTTTGGCGTCATGCCCGATGATCGTGCGCTTGGCGTTACCGGTGGTTATTCTGAACCCCCCAGCGTGCATCGACTGGGCTTTGACCAGCCCAGTGAGCTGTGGCCGAGGGTCGCCGCCATCGTGCCAAGCCGGATACCACGATGGTTCGAAGCCTTCGCCAGCGATGGCGCAATGGCCACGCTGAACACCGTCAGTACCGGTGGCCGCTCTCACTTGAGTTTCCGGCCGAGTGAAACGGCGGCCGTGTCTTGGCAAGTGGAGCTATCGGGGGTGGCCTTGACGACCCCGGTGCTGTCGGTATCCGGCACCGTGGTGTGCCTGGCCGGTGATTTCTCCGAATTCGATCCAGTGCAGTGGCAAAATGTGCTGCATGGTCTGGTGCAATGCTGGCGGCGCAGCGACGGCAGCGTGTTCTGGCAGGGCAGCCATGCGCTCGATCAGGCCGAAACTTTCAAGACGATCACGGCGCTGGATGATGGCCGCGTGGTCGCCATCAACGGCCAGTTTCGCTCGGTGCTGCATCGGGTCATTGGCAGCAGTGGTCAGTTGCTTGCCGAGCAGAACCTGCCCGAGCTAGCGGGCTCTGAGTACGCGCCGAATCAACTTTTCAGTGTCGCCTTCAACGCCGCCGGCGAGGCTTTGTTGATCAGTTTCGACAACGTCACTTCGATCTCGACGCTGCATCGCGTGCGCAGCGATGGCAGCGAGCGCTTTCGGGTGCCGATCGAGGGCGGTGGCTTGGGTTGGGCAGTGTTTGCCGCGGCCGATTCAGCGATACTTTTCGGCAATGCGGTGGCGCGTTACGCCAGCACTGGCCAAAGGCTATGGCGGCACGAGCTGGCAACCGGCGTTTACGACAGTGCGCTCGGCACCGATCATGTCTGGTTGGCGTTGCAATTCGAGGGGGGCGGATTTTTCGGCGACCCGCCGCCGCAGGATTGGGTGCTGATGGGCCTGGACCTCGGTACTGGCAATGAGCGCTGGCGCCGTACATTTTCTGAAATGTTTTTTCAGTGGGCGCAGATCGAGTCCAGATCTGGCAACCGCTTGGCGGTGCTGCAGACCGAAGACACGCGCTTGCGTCTGCGCATTGTGGATGGCGCCGATGGCCGCTTGCTACGCGAGCAAACCGATGGTTGTGGCGGCCTGTTTTGCGATCTGCGGTCGTTTCGACTGCGCGACGGTGATCTGGCCAGAGCGCGCCTCGACACCTTCCAGGCTACCGAGGGCTGGGGTGTTTCGGTGATGACCCTGGCCGCTGCCAGCGCCGATCTGCCGACGGTGCGCGCCGATCAGGATGGCGTCAGCGGCGCCTGGTATGCGCCCTGGAGCAGTGGCCAGGGGCTGGTGATCGACTGGATCGCCAGCGGCCAAACCTTGTTTGCGCCCTGGTTCACTTACACAACTGCGGGCGGCAACGACCCGAGTGCCTTGCGCTGGTATTCGCTGCAGGGCGTGCTCGCGGCGCCGAGCACGGTGGCGACCCTGGACATTCTCAGCAACGAGGGCGGCAGCTTCGGCGTCGGCGTGACCGCGGCGCGCCGGGTGGGATCGGCGATGCTCAACTTTGAGAGTTGTGATCGCGCCAACTTGCGCTATCAATTCGATGCTGCGGAGAACGACGGCGCCACCGGTTTGGTCACGCTTTCGCGACTGACGCCCGGGGTCGCCTGTAGCCCGTCTGGCGCTACTGCGGTGGCCGCCGTGGGCTCGCCAAAAGCTTTTGATACCAGCTTCGAAGGCTCCTGGTTCGAGCCGCAGAGCAGCGGCCAAGGACTGATGTTTACGCTGATTCCAGCCGCCGAAACCTTGTTCGCCACCTGGTTTACCTACGATCCGGCAGCGGCCGCCGATGATCCGGCGCAGCAACATTGGTTCAGCCTGCAAGGCCAGTACGGCGCCGGCGATCAGGTCACGGTGTCGATTTTGCGCACGATTGGTGGAGCGTTCGATTTGCTGGCGACCGGCAATACGCGCGTGGTCGGTACCGCGACCATCACCCGCACCGCCTGCGATCATTTGACGTTGCACTATCAATTTGACGATAGCGATGTGGCCGCGCCGTTTCGAGGGCTTGCCGCAACCAAGGAGCTGCTGCGCATCGGCGGTTGCGAATGATCCGACTACGGCCGCCAGCGCCAGCGCCGCTGGTGCGGCGGTCCGCGATACGGCGCCCGCGGTGAGGCTTCGCCCGGACCGAAATGGCGACCGATGGCGGTTCGAATTTGTGGGTTATACTTCGATATAACTCATCGCTCGGAGCAGACACATGCACACCACCCATCTGCGCAAAGTCGGCGGTTCCGTGATGCTGGCCGTGCCGCCAGCCATGCTCGACCAACTGCATTTGCATGCCGGCGCTACGGTCGGCTTGGCCGTCGCCGATGGCCGCTTGCTGGTCGATCCGAAACCGCGTCCCCGCTACACACTCGCGGCGTTGCTGGCCGCATCGGACTATGCAGCACCGCAACCGGAGGCCGCCCACGAATGGGTCGATGCGCCTGCTGTCGGTGGTGAGCTGATATGAGGCGCGGCGATATTTACCTGGTCTCACTGGATCCCAGTGCCGGGCACGAACAACGTGGTAGCCGCCCAGTGCTGATCGTCTCGCCCGAACCTTTCAACGCGGCTACCCAGTTGCCGGTGGTGTGCCCGATCACCAGCGGCGGTGACTTTGCCCGCCGTATCGGGTTCGCCGTTCCGCTGACCGGTATCGAGACCAGCGGCGTGATTCGTTGCGATCAGCCCCGGGTGATTGATCTGGGTGCTCGTCATGGCCGCAAGGTGGATACCGTGCCCGCAGCGATCATGCAAGAAGTGCTGGCTAAACTGGCCCCGATTTTCGAGTGAGCGAACCCTTTGGCACCACCGCAGACTCGCAGCGTTGGCCATGGCAAAGGCCCCGCACGGCTTGCCGAAAATGGCGAGACCGCCGCAATCCACACCGCGGCCGCTGCGCATCTGCGGTTGCGAATGATCCGACTACGGCCGCCAGCTCTGGCGTTCCAGGGCGAAGGCAAAAAAATCCTCGGCGGGAAGTGCGCGCGCAAATAGAAAACCCTGGCCGAAGGTGGTGCCTTGGCGCAGCAGAAAATTGCGTTGCAACTCGGTTTCCACGCCCTCGGCGATGACGCTCAAGCCGAGCGACTGGGCGATCCGGATGATCGCTTCGCAAATGGCGGTATCGGTACGCACGGTCGGGATGCCGTGCATGAAGTTGTGGCTGATCTTGATGCCACTGAACGGCAATCGGCGCAGGTAGTTGAGCGCGCTGTAGCCTTCGCCGAAATCGTCGATGACCAACGACACCCCGATGGCGCGCAGCGTGTTGAACACCTCCAGCGTGTCCGGCACATCTTCGATCAACACACGTTCGGTCATTTCCAGTTCCAGCGCGTCGCCGGGCAGATCGAAGGCTTGCAGGGCGGCGGCTACCGTGGCCGGCAGCTCGCCGCCGAGAAATTGGCGATAGGAAACGTTGACCGCGATGCGCAACTGCGACAGCCCCTGATCGCGCCATTGGCGCAAATGGCGGCACGATTCGTGGATCACCCAGGCGCCGATGCGGACGATATCGCCGGTGTTCTCGGCGTGGCCAATGAATAGATCGGGCATCATCGGACCGAGAATGCGGTTGTGCCAGCGCAGCAGCGCTTCGGCGCTGAGCACGCGGCCGCTGGTCAACTCGACCTGGGGTTGAAAATGCAAGGTGAATTCGTGGTTATCCAGCGCTCGACGCAACTGGGTTTCGATCAACAATCGGTCGGTCAGTTGCTGGGCCAGCAGCGGCGTGAACTGCTGCCAATTGTTGCGGCCGCGACGTTTGGCATCGATCATCGCGGCATCGGCGTGGTGGACCAGTTGTTGCACGCTGGCGCCGTCTTCCGGGTAGCGGGCAATGCCGATCGAGGCGGTCAGGCCGAACTCTTCGCCGTCATGGGCAAACGGCGCGGAGAACGCCTGGGTGATCGCCGCGGCCAGCGTGCTCGACTGTTGCGCATCGGCGGCATCGGTCAGCAGCACCATGAACTCGTCCCCCTCGAAGCGGCTGACCAGTGCCGCGTCGGCGACAACCGCGCACAAACGTTGCGCCGCGGCGATCAACAGCGCATCGCCGGCGGCGTGGCCGAGCAGGTCATTGATGACCTTGAAGCGATCCAGATCGACGTGCAGCAGGGCTGGACCCTGATCGGCGTTGGCAGCGTCGATCGCCAGCCCCAACTGACGAACCAGCGCTTCGCGATTGCACAGACCGGTCAGCGGGTCGGTGAGCGCGCGGCGTTTCAAGTTTTCTTCAAATTGTTTGCGTGCGGTGATGTCCTGCATCACTCCGATGATGGCGCTGGTATTGCCCAGCGGTGATTGCGCGTGGCCGACGATGCGCAGCCAATAGCGTTGGCCGACGGCATTGTGCATGGCCACTTCCAAATCAAACGGCGTGCCCGCGGCGCAGGCTTGATCGAGCGCGGTACGTAACCGGTGGCCGTCGCCGACGGACAAAAAACCGAGGCTGCGGTCGAGGCTGATGGCGGTTGCTGGATCGACGGCGTGCAGCCGATAGAGTTCATTGCTCCAATACAGCCGGTCGCGGGCGAAATCGTATTCCCAGCCGCCGATGGCGGCGAGCTGTTGGACCTCGTCGAACAACAGCGATTGCCGCTTCAGCAAGGTGACGTCGCTGAACAGGGTGATGACCTGAAACGGCCGCAAATCGCCGGCATGAAACTGCGGCATTGCGGTCATCGAAAACCAGGAATAGGCGTGTTTGATCGGGCTGTAGGCGCCGACCAGGGTCGAGTCCACCACCTGGCCGGTGCGCAGCGCGCAAAACGGCGGCAAATCGCTGTGTGCCATGGGCTGACCATTGCCGCGTGCGAAGCGCCAGGCCTTGGGCTCGAAATCGCTGCGGACCAAGCGACTTTCTGACAGACCGAGCATGCGTTCGGCGGCGGCGTTGGCCGACAGCACGCGGCCCTGCGCGTCCTGCACGATGATGCCTTGGTCGATGGCGTCAAACAGTTGTCGATAGCGCAATTCGGAAGCCTGGATGGCGGCTTCGGTTTGGCGGCGCAGACTGATATCGCGAGCGACCGCAACGATCAGCGAAGTGTCGCCGTCGACAAACATGTTGGAGTGCACTTCGACCGGAAAGGCGTGGCCATCGGCGTGTTGATTTTGCGTGGTGACAATGACCGTTTGGCCGGGGCGAAAAGTGCGCCAGACTTCTTCCATGCGATCAGCTTGGAGACTGGGATTGAGATCAAACACGGTCAGTTGCTTGAGTTGCTGCAGATCGTAACCATAGGCCTCGGCAGCGGTGCGGTTGGCGTTGATGATGCGGCCTTGCCGATCATGCACGGTGACCGCATCGGGCACCGCATCGAGCAAGCTGCGAAAGCGTGACTCGAGACTTTCGGCATTGCCGAGCATGGCCTCGACACAGGTGATGGCTTTGCGGATCGCCGGGCCGACCGGCAGCGCCGCGGTGGACGCGGCGAGCGCCAGGTTCAGGCATTCGATGGCGTCGGCGCAGCCGGCCCGCAGGCTGGGTCGAATCGCGCTGCGCTCGCTGTCGCTGTCACTGGTGCTGGTGGCAAGCATTTCCGCCTCGCTCGTGGACGCCCGAAAAATCGGTTCTCGAATCGTGACTGCACCCCCATCGGCTGGGGCCGGGGATGCTTCCGGTTGCCGACGACCTACAGTACGCCCCCCAGCATTTGCTCCGCAAGGCTTGCCAGCACTTGCCCGGCCGCGTCGGATTGGGCGTAAGCGCGCAGCCGTTCGCCATCGGGTTCGGGTCGATGGCCGGTGCATTGCAGCCGTTCGCAGGCCAGGGTGACGAGTTGCGCGGCGTCACTGGCAATGGCGGTTTCCATGCCACAGGCGGCCAGCATGGCCGCAGTTTGCCGACCACGCATGAAGCGACCCCGGCAGGTGACGATCGGCAACCCGGCACAAAGCGCATCGAGACTGGTGTTACCGCCCGACCAATGCAGGGTGTCCAGCATCAAATCGGCAGCCGACAGAATCTGCAAAAAATGTTGGCGTGAGGTGGTCGGCAGAAAATGCAGCCGCTTGCCGCCGCCGAGTCGTGCGCGCAGCCGTTCGCTATCGGCCTTGCGTTCGCTGTCGAACAGCAACAGCTGCGCGTCGGGCACCGCTGCAAGAATCTGCTGGATCAGCGGATCGTTGTCTGGATGAATCTTGAATGCCGATTGCGGCACCACCAGCAAACGACCCGCAGGCAATCCAAGGGACGGCCGCGGACAGCGGGTCGGCACGCTGGGCAGGACGTAGCGGGTGCCCAAGCCGGGCAACAAATGCAAGCGCTCCCGATAGTGATCGACGGCGTCGGCGGGCTCCATCTCGGCGCAGCTCAGATAACCGTCGATGGTGGGCAAAC
>PEUI01000397.1:995-4678 GCA_002785585.1 Lysobacterales bacterium CG02_land_8_20_14_3_00_62_12 | reverse complement strand
CGACGCAACCAAGCTTACAATCCCCAAAGCGACCACTTCGCAGGCGGCTTAGTCCAACGAGGTTTATCTGTCGCGCCGCGCGCCGCGCCGCAGATGTTGCTACGCTGGCGCGACAGATAAACGCTAATCGTTGGGCCTCATGAGCGACATACCCGCCGTCAAAGTTCTTTTTCGCGTGCCCGACGACGATGGCGGCGCCATAGTGGAGACACTGTGGGCTAATCCACTCGGCGAAGACCGATACGAACTAGACAATTCCCCCTTCTATGCTTACGGGGTTTCGTGGCGAGACACGATCTTCGCGCCTATGAGCCAAGAGGAAGGCTGGCCCACGTTCGAATGTGTTGTAGAAAAGTCAGGCCACCGGACGGTTCGTGTCATCTTTGATCCGCCAGTCGCCCCAAGAAACGTCTCGGATCAGGTGCTCCAGGGCTTGGTGCAACTCGGCTGCAGCTATGAGGGCGCAAACCCCGGGTACATGTCGGTCAACATTCCACCCGGCGTCGAACTTGAGCAGATATGCTCGTACTTGGTCGGCCACGAGGCACAGTGGGAGCATGCGGATCCGACGTATGCGTCGCTGTACCCAGATGATGCCTAACAATTCCTTAGGGGACTTCCAGTCAATACCGCGCGCTTGATGCTCTTGCCTTGAGCTTTCAGGCGTTTGCTGGTCATGGTGTTGAAGGAGAAGCGCAGGACACCCAGTTTTCTGCCGCAAGAGTGGGTGTCCGAGAGTGCCTCCATCGCCACTACCGTCCCCGCCGGTCGCTGCACCAGCCACACGCCAAATGCATCGCGCGTCAGATTCTGACGACGCCCGACCCGACCCCCACAGGGAGAAAGGGTCAGGTCTTGCAGGGAGAAAGGGTCAGGTCTTGTATTGACACATTGCCAGAGCCGTAGAATCACGTAGCAGCGAGTGACGCTTCACACGCATTGCCAATCGGACCCAAACCTCGCACCAGCACCCGTCCAGCATCAACACCCACCCGGTTGCCGCCGTGGTCGGCAAGCGCGGCGGCAACAGTGCGCTGACCAACATCGGCTGCCACCAGATTTGCGCTATGTTGCGGGCTCTTGCCAGCAACCAGGGGTTCTTCGATGAGCACCGTTGAAACGTTTTCCGTCACCGTCGAGCAGGAATCCGATTACGTCTTCCGCATCCGCTTTGATGACACCAGCGCCGCCGATTTGCTGACCGACGAGCCACCACCGCTGGGCGCTGGCAGCGGCCCGAATCCGTCGCGTTTGCTGGTGGCCGCGGTCGCCAATTGCATGAGTGCCAGTTTGTTGTTTGCCCTGCGCAAGTTCAAAAACCAACCCGGCGCGTTGACTACCCGGGCAACCGCGTATACCGGGCGCAATGACGACGGCCGCATGCGCGTGCTGCGCATCGAGGCCGACATTCGGCTGCCGGATCCGGTCGAGCATTACCAGCAATTGGATCGTATCCTCGCCCAATTCGAGCAGTTCTGCGTGGTCACCGAGAGCGTCCGTAGCGGCGTGCCGGTCACGGTTACGGTGTCGGATCGCAACGGCCAACGCCTGCACGGCCCGGCCGCCAACACTTGATATCTTGGTGCTGGCTTTGGTGCGACGCCGGTAAGATCAGCGTTTCCCCTTGTCAACAGGAGCGGCCATGGGTCTGGATCGGGTGACGAGCGGCCACGATGTGCCGCGCGATGTGAATGTGGTCATCGAGATTCCGATGAACTCAGAACCGGTGAAATACGAGGTCGACAAGGCCAGCGGTGCCATCTTTGTGGATCGGGTGCTGACCACGCCGATGCGCTATCCGTGCAATTACGGCTACATCCCGCATACGCTTTCCGGCGATGGCGATCCGGCCGATGTGCTGGTGGTGATGCCGTTGCCGCTGATTCCCGGCTCGGTGATCCGGGTGCGCCCGATCGGTCAGCTCAACATGACCGACGAAGCCGGTGAGGACACCAAGATCATCGCGGTGCCGATCAGCAAGGTGTTCGCCGCTTACGATGACATCCAGTCGATCACCGACCTGCCCGAGTCCACCCGCGACCGGATCGCGCATTTCTTCGAGCACTACAAAGATCTGGAAAAGGGCAAGTGGGTCAAACTTTCCGGCTGGAGCGGCCGGGAAGCGGCCGAGGCCGAGATTCTGCGCTCCGCCCAACGCTATCTGGAAGCACCGCAGAAGCCGTGCTTTTGATACGGCACCGCACACGGTGCCGCCTTCCGGCAGCGGAATCCATACCGTCGCCCAGGCCGACCGAATCATTTGTTGCGCTGCCGCAACTGGACTCCGCTGCGCACAAGTCGTAAGGTTCCCGCCCGGTGTAAATGGAGCCCACACTTATGAACCCTGGCAGCTTGTTGGTCGGTGGCAGCAGCACCGTTGGCACGAACCATCGTCGGCGCGCGATCTTTACCGCGCTCACCGAAGTTTTCAAGGACAGTCCGCGCCGCGCCGATCTGTTCAAGTTCTGCGAGAGCTTTTGCCAGACCGAGCCAAAGTTTCTGGTCAATCGCTTTTTGATGCGCGCCGAGCAAAAAGCCAAAATCGACGAAAGCGAGCGCCAGGCCTTGGCCAAGGCCATGTATCTGGCGCTGGCCAAGCCCTACGACGGACTCACGCGCTACCCGCACGATCTGTTATCCGAAGCGGCGCAGGCCGCCATTCCGCCGCCGCTGCCGGCCGCAGAGGCGAAGGTGTTCGAAGATTTTTCGGCGCGCCATGACGCCGTCGGCATCGCCCCCAACAAGCCGCACGACGCCAACGCCGCCCACAAGGTTTTTCAGACCGTGCTGGCGCATGTCGCCAACGGTCTCTACCACGCCTATGGACGGCGGCCGGCGCGGGTCGGGCTGGCGCTCGCTGGCGCTACCGCCCAGAGCAAAGCCGAGACCCACATCCTGTCGATGCTGATCGACTGGATCGACGGCGATCTGGACGAGGACGCGATCCCGCATTTGTCGCTCAACGAAATGCGTTCGGCCTTGCGCGTGCTTTACGTGGCCGCCTGCAACCTGACCGGCCGCGATGCCGCCGCCCACTTGTTGTCGCAGGCCTTGCGGCTGGCCAGTGCGCTGGCTGAGGCCCAGCGGTTTGCGCCCAAGTCACTCGTATAGGGCACGCCTTGGCGTAAACTAAACGCCGGTTTCTGGAAGCGGCCCAATGGCCAACGCGCGCAGCAAGTTTGATTACCTGGTCGACTACCTGTGTCGCAACCACGAAACGGTAGCGGCGCCGCTGTTCGGCAAGCCGGCGCTGCTACTCCACAGTGAGCCGTTTATCGTCTTCCACATCGATGGCATGGCGTTCCGCTTGCGTGGTCGTCAGCGCCTGCAAGCCTCGGTCTTGAGTGGCGCCAAATACTGGAGCCCGCTCGGCCGCGACAACCCGAGCATGGAATGGGTCTCGGTGCCGGTGGCGCATTTTTTGCGCTGGGACCGCCTCGCCATCGAAGCCCTGCACCAACGCCAGCAGCACGCCGGTTCGCAGCCGGTTGCTGAAGCCGCCCAAGGCCCAACGCCGCCGCCGCCGGTTTCCCTGCGCTGGGCCGACAACATCAAGGCCCTGCTGTTGCGCATTCAAAACCTGGCCCTGGTGCCGATCGAACCGCGCGCGCCGAAAGCAATCGAATCCACCCGATAGCTTGGGTTCCGGCGGAAACCTATCTGCGATCGATGGCGGCGGGCTT
>PEUI01000397.1:0-933 GCA_002785585.1 Lysobacterales bacterium CG02_land_8_20_14_3_00_62_12 | reverse complement strand
TGCTGCGCGATTTTGCGGCGCTACTGGTTTCTCTGCGAATGATCAGTGACGATCCTGCTGATCGTGCTTCTGCTGGAGGATTTTTTTGCTGGCACGATCTTGGCTGCGCTGTAGCGCGGCGCGTTCTCGTGGGTTGACTACCCCATCGGCCTTGGCGCGATCTTCCTTATTTTCGATGTGCTGCTGTTGGGCTTCCAGCGTTGCCGCTTCGTGGGCGGTAAGTTCCCCGGAAGCACTACCTTGTTCAATGCGGTCTTGTTGATTTTCCTGTCGTGCATCCAGTACCGGGGTGCTGGCCAGGGTCAGCGGGGCAAACAAAGCAATAGCGGCAAAAGCGATGGCACGTTTCATAGCGTTCCCCTTTTTGTATCGGACAGAGCGCAGATAATCACCCGAGCAGTCTAAAAAAGCAACCCAGAGTCTTGTCCAGCGATGCAGAGTCAGCACCATCAACGACCGAACCTGGCAAGCGTTGACTCAAGGCCTAAGCAAGCCGCTGTCTCGATTCAGCGGCGCGCCAGATTCAGCGGCGCCGCCCCGGTATCGATCAGCTAGCCGACCGCAGATTTTTTTTGCGCGTCTGGATGCATCCAGGTGCTCAGTATCAGGGGCAAACCTTCGGCCGCCAACAGGAATCCAAACACCGCCCAAGCCAGTGGCTTGCCGGAGGGGTTGGACAGCGGCTGCGCTTAAGCCCAACCGATGCCAACGAATCACCACGCATCGGTGCGCATAGGTTGGCGGTGAACGGAGTGGTTTTTAACGGCGACGGCCGGTCACCCCAACCAACCCCACCGCAACGCGGACCACCCAAACAGCGCTCCGCCTCCGGCTTTTGTTGGGCAGCGCTGCGCTTAAGCCCAACCTGTGCGCTTCGGTGGGTTGACCAGTTCGGCTATTGCAAGCCACCCGCTCTACACTTTGACTCACAGG
>PEUI01000289.1 GCA_002785585.1 Lysobacterales bacterium CG02_land_8_20_14_3_00_62_12 | reverse complement strand
CATAGTCCGACTATGCTCCACTTTGTGCGCCTTGCAGGCGAACGAAAGTCCTGCGCAATCTGCGCAAGTTATTTCTGCGCAACGCCTAAGGCAGGGCGATTGTCGGAGCGTTGCGCGGCGTCGCGGTGGTGTGCCCGACTTGGGCAAGTACTCGGCTTTGTGCCGTGTGCTGCTACGCGCTACACTAACGCCATGATCGTCGGTTTTCGCCACAAAGGGCTTGAAACCCTCTACCGAAGCGGCTTCTCCCACGGGGTGCAAGTTGCCCACCTGCCGAAACTTGGCCGCATTCTGGCAGCGCTCGATGCCGCAACTTCACCGGCGGAATTGAGCCTGCCGGGTTACCAGTTGCATCCACTCAAGGGCGCGCTGAAAGGTCACTGGTCGGTGTGGGTCAATGGCAACTGGCGTGTCACTTTCCGATTCGTTGGTACCGACGTGGAATGGGTCGATTATCAGGACTACCACTGAAGAGGTCGCAAACATGATGAAGAACCCTCCGCACCCCGGTGAGTTGTTGCGTGAAGACGTGCTGCTACCGCTGGGACTCGAAGTGACTGACGCCGCGCAGCGGCTCGGCGTGTCGCGGACAACTTTGTCGCGTGTCATCAACGGCCGCGCTGGCATCAGCCCGGATTTGGCCATCCGGTTGCAGCGAGCCGGGGTGAGCACGGCACGGTTCTGGATGACCTTGCAGACCAACTACGAGCTGTCGCAGGCCGAACAGCGGACGCAGCCAGTGGTGAAACGCCTGCAAGCGGCTGCGTGAGCAAACAGCGGCGCCAAGGTAGGGCGCTGTCGGCAGCGACGACCAGTCGTGGCGATTGGGCTGCCGATGCCGACGCGGGTGCTACCGTCGTCGTTCCCGCGCCGACGCCGAGCGCAAACTCAGAAACGCAGATCCAGGCCGAGCGCAAAATTGCGGCCGATGGCGTTGATGCCGGAGCCGTGTTCGCGGAAATTGTGATCGGCGATATTGTCGATGCGCGCCAGCAGGTCGATCTGCTCGTTGACGGCGTAGCGTCCGGCGATATCGAAGCGGGTGTAGCCGGGGGTGCCGTCGGGATTGATCCGTGGGTCAGTGCGATCACGCGCACTCAGGCGGTTCTGGCGATCCGCGCTGAAGGCTTCGAATGACCAGGTCAGGGCCGGGCTCGCGTGCCAGTCCAGGGCCAAATCCACGGTCAGTGGCGGTACCCGATCACCGTTGCCGCTGACGCCGTCGAGGCGTTCGGTGCCGCGGGTGTAATTCAGCGCCGCGCGGCTTTCCAGGGAATCGCTGAAGCGGTAGCTGGCGCCGGCCTCGATGCCGTAGCTCTTGGCGCTGGCGGCGTTGCGGTTTTGCACCAGCAGGCGGCCACCGGCGGTGACTTCACCGGTCAGCGCGGTGACGATTTTGTCGGTGAAATGATTCTGGAAAACGAACAACTCGCCGGTAAAGCGATCGCCTTGATGCTTGATGCCGAGATCGACATCGACCACCCGCTCGGCGGCTAGATTGGGATTGGGCGTGGCAAAACGGTTGCCCGGGCGATCACCAAACTGGCCCAGGTCAAAAATGTTTGGTGCCCGAAATCCGCGGCCGATATTGGTCACCAGCCGGGTCTGGTCGTTCAGCGCATAACTCAAACCGAAGTGGCCACTGAAGGCATCCGGCGAAAGCTTGACCAGGGGCGTGCTGCCCGCTGCCGGCAGGTGGATGTCAAACGTACTGTAGCGGCCGCTCAAGACCAGATCGAAGCGCTGGTTGATGCGCCAGTCGTCGAGCGCGAACAGCGAAATGTTTTGCTCGGTGGCGGCGTTGGGAAAGCGCGGTCCGGCAACGCTTTCGATACCGGTATTGATGTTGGTATTGGTACGCGCTGAATGCACGCGGTCGTGGTAGACCTCGGCGCCGACCACCAGCGCATGGGCGCCGTGGTCGATCCGACTGAGTTTGACGCTGGCACCATTGAGCCGATCCTGATTGCGTTCGCGCGCTTCGCTTACCGAACCGCGATTGCGCGTGCGTCGATCATCGGTAATGTTTTGGCTGCCGAGCTGCCAATCGAGATGATCGAAACCCAACCAGGAAACTTGAGCGGCGTGGGTCAATTGGACAAACTGCCGATCCTGGGGTTCGAACAAGGCGACCTCGGCAGCCGACTGGGCTTGTCCAAAGCCGGGCACCAACTCGTCGTGACGCGGTGTGCGCGGTTGCCGCAGTTGCTGAAAGTTCAGCGCCAAGCGGCCGCCGCTGCCGGCGTCGTAGCCGATGCGGGCGCTCACCGCCTGCGAACTGAAATTGCTCGCTGGCAACTGCTGTCCAGAGCCAATGCGGCGGCCGTCGGTGTCGATCGAAGTCAACGCAATTTGCGCGGCAAAGTCTTCGCTTCGGATCGCGCCAGCGTAGTGGCCGAGCAACAGATCCTCGCCGGTGTCGGCACGGACCCGCAAGGTCTGCGAATGCGAATGCGGGTCCAGATCGAGCGGATCTCGGCTGATCATTTGCACCACGCCGCCCATGGCGTCGCTGCCGTAAATCATGCCGCTGGAGCCGCGCACGATTTCGATACGATCCAGCATCTGACCATCGACCAGCGAAAAATACTGGTTCGGTGCATTGCGAAAAATGGCGTTGTTCAAGCGAAAGCCATCGACCAGATGCAGCACTTCCGAGCCCTTGGCGCCGCGAACAAACACCGCGCTCTGGCCCGGTGTGGTCTGCTGCACAAAAGCGCCGGGCTGGCCACGCAGGGCTTCGATGGCGGTGAGCCCTTGGTTCTGCAGGCGTTCCGGGCCGATCACCGTCACCGGCGCGCTGACCTCGATCGCTGCTTCCGGCCGCAGTGTGGCGGTGACCTGGATTCCTTCGAGCTGCTTTGGCTTCGGCAGCGTTGCTTTGGCCAGCGTCGCTGGTTGGGCCGTAGACGCTGGCAAGGCCGACGATTCTGCGGGTACTGCTGCCGTGGTGGAGGATGCCGGCAGCAACGCTGGTGTCGCCAGGCCATCCGCTTCAGCCCAAAGTGGCCCGGCGCTCAAGCCCAGCGCCAGCACCAACAAAGCCCGGGATTGACCCGAGGAAGTTGCAGCGTCGAGCGTCCAGCAGCGTGCAGCGCAAATACCAATCATCGACATCGCGGTTGACCATGAATTGAGGGTTGAACAGCGGAACCCGCCTGCCAAAATCGCCGCGGCGGGCGAGCCGGTCAGCAGGCTTCAGGTCGGCGGCGAACGCTTCGAGCGGTGGCGGACAGTAGCAAGCCGCGGCGGCCACGGCATCCGTCGCAAGACCGAGTTCCCGGACTTCCAAGCCGCGCAAGCGACCGGCGCTCTGCTAGATTCCGCGCAATCGCCGAGGAGCCGCACGATGTCGCAGCCGAACCAGTTTGCGTTGTTGGGCAAGCGTCGCTTTCTACCGTTTTTTTTGACGCAGGCGCTGGGCGCGTTCAACGACAACGTGTTCAAAAACGCACTGGTCATCATGATTACCTTCAAGATCTCGGGTTTGAGTCAGGGCCAGGTCAATACCCTGGCCAATTTGGCGGCGGCACTGTTTATCCTGCCGTTTTTTCTGCTGTCGGCCAACGCCGGTCAATGGGCAGAAAAGTACGAGAAATCGCGGTCGATCCGCTGGATCAAGCTGCTGGAAATCGCGGTGATGGTGTTGGCGGCCACCGGTTTTTGGTTGCAAAGTGTGCCGTTCCTGTTGGGCGTGCTTTTTCTGATGGGCGCGCAGTCGGCGTTGTTCGGCCCGATCAAGTATTCGATCCTGCCCCAGCACCTGCATCCCGATGAGTTGATCGGCGGCAACGCGCTGGTCGAAGCCGGTACCTTTCTCACCATTTTGATTGGCACCTTGGTCGGCGGCATCCTGATCAACAGCTTTGCCCAAGGCGAGGTCTGGGTATCGGCGGCGGTAATCGCGGTGGCGGTGCTGGGTTATTTGGCCAGTCGCGGGATTCCGCAAGCGCCAGCGGCTGCGCCAGCGCTCAAACTCAATTGGAATCCGCTGTCGGCAACGCTCGCGAGCGTGGCGTTTGTGCGCGGCAATCGCACCGTGTTGCACAGCGTGCTGGGGATCTCCTGGTTCTGGTTTTTCGGCGCCATGTTCATTGCGCAATTGCCGAATTACACCAAGGTGTATCTCGGCGGCAATGGCGAAGTGGCGACCCTGGTGCTGACCCTGTTCTCGCTCGGCATTGGAATCGGTTCGTTGGCTTGCGAGCGATTGTCCGGGCGCAAAGTCGAGATTGGCCTGGTGCCATTGGGCGCGTTCGGTCTGACCTTTTTTGGCGTCGATCTGTATTTTGCACGACCCATCGAAGCCAGCATCAAGGATCTGTCGGCGCTTGCCTTTATGGCCAGCCCCGGCAGCCTGCGGATCGCCTGGGATCTATTCATGATCGGCCTGGCCGGTGGGCTCTACATCGTGCCGTTGTTTGCGCTGGTGCAGTTGCGCTCTGAAAAAAGCCAGCTCTCGCGCATCATCGCCGCCAACAATATTCTCAACGCACTGTTCATGGTGGCTGCGGCGCTACTCGCCATTAGCCTGTTCAAACTCGGCTTCAATATCCCGCAAATCCTGCTGGTGACAGCGGTGTTGAACGCAGTCGTTGCCATCTACATTTTTACCTTGGTACCCGAGTTCCTGATGCGCTTCCTGAGTTGGGTGCTGATCAATACGCTGTATCGCATCGACGTGCAGGGCCT
>PEUI01000202.1 GCA_002785585.1 Lysobacterales bacterium CG02_land_8_20_14_3_00_62_12 | reverse complement strand
AGTTTTGCCACTGGCTCGGTCTGTCCGAAGCCGACATCGATCTGGTCGGCTGGTTGGTGCGACAACACCTGGTGATGTCGGCGACCGCACAAAAACAAGACATCAGCGATCCGGCCATCGTGCATCGCTTTGCTGCCATCGTCGCCGATTGGGAACGCTTGGATTATCTGTACCTGCTGACCGTCGCCGACATCTACGCCACCAGCCCTAAATTGTGGAACTCCTGGAAAGGCCAACTCCTTGCTGAGCTGCACCAGTCCACTCGCTACGCCCTGCGCCGCGGCCTGGAACACCCGGTGCACGCGCGCGAGCGCATCCTCGAAACGCAGATCGCGGCCCTCACCGAACTCGCCCAATCGGGCCACGATGCCAGCCGCGTGCGGGCGCTCTGGGCAGAATATCCGGACGAAGATTTTCTGCGTTTTACCCCGGCGCAACTGGCTTGGCAGAGCGCCGCTCTGCTCAGTCACGCCAGTGCCAACGAACCCTTGATCGCGGCCCGCGCGCTGGGTGAGCGCGGCTGCACCGAAGTGTTTGTCTACTCGCCCGACCGCGATGGCCTGTTCGCTGCCATCACCGCCGTACTCGACCGTTTTCAATTGAGTGTGCAGGAAGCGCGCATCTTAAGTTCCAGCAAAGGCTATGTGCTGGACACGTTTCAACTGCTGGATGCCGAACAAAAACCGGTCGCCGATCCAGCGCGGCTCAACGAGCTCACCGAACGGCTGCGCCTGGAACTACTCAAACCCGAACTCAACCTGACCCCGGCACGGCGCGCCTGGACCCGCCAGCAAAAGCATTTTCATGTACCGTTGCGGCTGGAGTTTCAGAGCGACGACAAACGCGGGCGCACCGGGCTTGCCCTGGTCTGCTCGGATCGCCCCGGCTTGCTCGCCCATGTCACCCAGGCCTTTCGCGCCTGCGGCGTGCGCGTCCACGATGCCCGCATCGCCACTTTCGGCGAACGCGTCGAAGACTTTTTCGAACTCAGCGACGAAACCGACCAAAAACTCGATGACGTTCACCTCCGTGCGCTGCGTGCCACCCTCACCCACGAACTGGAAGTGCCGCGCCGCTGAAGCGACGGTCGCTACCCGTAGGTCGGGCTTCAGCACTTCAACTCTCCTACCGCCTCTCTGATGGGGGAACGCTACAGATATTTCAGCGCAAGAGCGGTCTCAGGGGAGCTTGGCACGGAGGGCTTCCAAACCTTTTTCAGCTCACAATCGCGACAGGTATTGCGGCACGAGGCTCACAATCACTGTGCATGAGCCTCAACGAATCCATCGTCGAAGACGCCGCCATGGAATGGTTCGGGGAGCTCGGTTAGGCCATTGGTCACGGGCCGCAGTTCGCGCCCGGTGAACCGGCGGCACCATGCTTGCGCGAAGTAGGGGAATGTGGCTAATCATTGACAGATATGCACAATAGGCTAGCATTTGCCACATGCCGTCTGCCACTCACCACGAGAGAGTTCTGCGCCTGGCGCGCCGCGCCCAGGGGGTTACGGCGCGCGAAATTGCCGCAGCAGGCATTCACCGTCAGGCGCTGACCCGCTTGGTTGAAGCCCGGCAGCTTGAGCGTGTGGTGCGCGGTCTCTATCGGCTGCCCGAGCGCCCGTTTACTGAGCACCACGGCCTGGTGCTGGCGAGCGCGGCGGTGCCGCAGGGAGCGATCTGCCTGCTCAGCGCATTGCAGTTCCACGGCATCGGCACGCAGCTTCCGGCTGATGTGTGGATCGCGATTGACCGGCGTGCTCATCGTCCGTCACTGCGCTACCCGCCGCTGCGTGTGGTTCGCTACTCGGGGGCGGCGTTGACCGAGGGCATCAAGTCTCACCGCATCGAGGGACAAACGGTGCGCGTCTACAACATCGCGAAAACCGTGGCCGACTGTTTCAAGTACCGCAACAAGATCGGCATCGACGTCGCGCTGGAGGCGCTGCGCGAGGCATGGCGCGCCCGACGCTTCAGCATGGACGAGTTGGACCATTACGCCCGCATCTGCCGCGTGCAGCGTGTGATGCAGCCCTACCTCGAAGGGCTGGTGGCATGAACAGTCATCGCGATGGCCTGGCCCGCTCGGTGCAGACGCGATTGGCGCGACATGCAAAGCTGATCAACACCGATCCCAATCTGGTTCTGACGCGTTTTGCGGTCGAGCGATTTCTGTACCGGCTTTCGCGCTCGCCTCATGTGGATCGCTTTGTCCTCAAGGGCGCTTTACTCATGCTGGCCTGGCTGGGCGATGCGCTACGCCCGACACGCGATGCCGATCTGCTGGGCTTTGGCGATCTGTCGGATACGGCCTTGGAGAACATTTTCGCCGACGTTTGCAAGATGGATGTCGAGCCCGATGCGATGGTGTATCTGGCCGACACCGTGTGCGTCGAACCCATTCGTGCCGAAGATGCGTACGGTGGGCAGCGCGTAACCTTGGACGCGACACTCGGTGCCGCCCGGTTGCGGGTGCAGATGGATGTTGGCATCGGTGATGCGGTGGTGCCGCCGGCGGTGTGGCTTGATTACCCAAGCCTGCTCGATTTTCCGCGTCCCCGGTTGCGCGCCTATGCCGCCGAAACGGTAATCGCAGAAAAGTTTCACGCCATCGTGGTGCTCGGGTTACGCAATAGCCGGATGAAAGACTACTTCGACCTGTATGCGTTGTCTCATCGAGACGCTGAGCATGTATCTCAGGTGGATGCAGCTGCCGCGGCAACTTTTGAACGCCGTAAAACGCCACTGCCGGACGCTTGGCCGCTGGGCCTGAGCGATGAGTTTGCGCACGATGCTGCGAAGCTCGCGCAATGGCAAGCCTTCCTCGCCAAGAACCGGCTGGATGCACCGACACTGGCCAAAGTGATCGATGAGGTTCGCCAATTCCTTGCCGAACCACTAAAGCTGGCGCGGCAGCGCCAGAAGGCCCCGGCCCCATGACGAGCCTCAACGAATCCACCGTCGAAGCTGCCGCCATGGAATGGTTCGGGGCGCTGGGCTATGCCATCGGGAACGGGCCGCCGCTCGCGCCCGGTGAACATGCCGGAGGCACCCTCACCCCGGCCCTCTCCCAGCGGGAGAGGGAGTCATACGGCGGGGTGGTGCAATTGCGCTTTGCTCGAACCCTCACCCCTGCCCTCTCCCAGAAGGAGATGGAGAAAGACCGCGAAGCCATCCGGCGGCTGAACCTGGCCATTCCCGAGGAGGTGTCTGCAACTCACAAGGAATCCTTGTCAGTTCGAACCGAAAGGAGGCTGAACCCATGAGCAAAAAGAAACCCACACCTGGCGGTCACACCATGAAGAAGGCCGAAGTCTCCCTCGTCCGCTCGTCGGCGGCGGAATACCTGACCTTTGTGGCGGCTGGAGGCGACTCTGAAGCCAGCGTTGAAATGCGCTACGAAGATGAAAACGTCTGGCTCACGCAGAAGATGATGGCGGCGCTTTACGATGTCTCCGTCCCCGCCATCAACCAGCACTTGAAGCGCATTTTCAGCGACAACGAACTGGAGGAAAGTTCAGTTGTTAAGCAATACTTAATAGCTGCCGCAGACGGCAAAAATTACCAGACCAAGCACTACAGCCTGCAGGCGATCATCGCCGTGGGCTTCAAGATCGAGAACGAGCGTGCCGTCCAGTTCCGCAAGTGGGCCAACCAGATCGTCAAGGACTACACCATCCAAGGCTGGACCATGGATTCAAAGCGGCTGAAGCGAGGCGGCATCCTGACGGACGAGTTTTTTGAGCGCCAACTCGAAAAGATTCGCGAAATCCGTCTCTCCGAGCGCAAGTTCTACCAGAAAATCACGGACATCTATGCCACCGCGCTGGATTACGACCCTTCCGCAACGGCAACGAAGCGTTTCTTTGCTGCGGTTCAAAACAAGATGCACTACGCCGTGCATGGTCAAACGGCGGCGGAAGTGATCGTGGATCGCGCGAGCCATGAAAGACTAAACATGGGGCTGACCAGTTGGGAAGATGCGCCTAAGGGGAAAATTCAGCGATATGACGTTTCCATCGCCAAGAACTACCTCTCGGAGTTCGAGCTGGGGCAGATGCAGCGCATTGTCTCCGCCTATCTCGACATGGCCGAAATGCAGGCCATGCGAAAAATCCCGATGACCATGGAAGACTGGGAAAAGCGCTTGAGCGGATTCCTCCAGCTCTGGGACCGAGAAATTCTCCGTGATGCCGGAAAAGTGTCAGCGGAACTGGCCAAGACCCACGCCGAAAGTGAGTTCGAAAAATACCGCATCGTGCAAGACCGGCTGTTCGAGTCGGACTTTGACCGGATAAGCAAGGAGCTGCCACCGGAGGCCGACAAGTCATGAACCGCAACAAATCCACCGTCGAAGACGCCGCCATGGAATGGTTCGGGGCGCTCGGTTACGCCATTGGTCATGGGCCGCAGCTCGCGTCACTCGACCACGCATCTCTCACTAAGGCGCGGGCGCTTCGCCATCCGACGTCTTCAATGGCAGCACTTTCTGACCGTTGTTGAACCACGCCGCATCGAATCCATCCGTCAGCAGCACTGCCCAGCACTGGCATGTGCCGGCCGACATCGCGCGTTCGACATACTTGCTCAAGGTATTCCGGTCTTCGGTCAGGATGAAAGGTATGCCTTCCGTCGCCGCTTGGGCAATCAGCTGTAAGGCGTTGTAAATCATTAAAGGTGGCGGATTGCGAAGGATTTTGCCCCGTCTGCAA